>CAMDCX010000023.1 GCA_945890715.1 PVC group bacterium
AACGTTGCGGTTCTCCGGCGGCGCAAGCCGTACGGAGCGACCGCTGGTTCGCATTTGATTCCATTTTTTCTGAATCGGGCATTCCTCTTTCAGCAAACCAAATCATTTAACATCGATGTACAGGATATACAGGATAGTGATTTGAATACGGCAAAGCAATTTCTTTTCTGTAAAAGTGTCGACCTGATAGGCGGGTCTCACTTGGTCTCCCTGGGTAAATAGGTTTTGGCAGTTGCCCATTCTTCATCGATTTCTGCGAGGACAGCACTCACGAGCCGCAAGAGCGACTCCTCGCCGGGGAACAGTGTTGCCACACGGGTGCGGCGCTTGATCTCCTTATTGAGCCGCTCAAGCAGGTTGCTGGTGCGTAAGCGGCGACGATGCTCGGCGGGCAGATCAAAGATGGTGAAGCCCTCCACGAAGTTCTCCTCCAGCCAGGCGCTGAGCTTGGGCGCCGTCTTCTGGTACTTGGCCATCGTGGCCTGCAATGCCTCCTGTGCCCGGTTCCGATTGGGAGCATCGAGGATGACCTTGAGATCGGCGGCCACCTCCTTGCGCATGTCCAGCTTGGGAACATAATGCATGGCATTCTGCATCAGATGGAACTGGCACCGCTGCCACGGGATGCCCGGGAACCGGGCTTTCCGGGCCGCCTTGAGGCCGCCGTGGTTATCGCTGATAATGCACAACACCCCGTGCAGACCACGGGCCTGAAGGCTCCCCAGAAAATCACGCCAATGGACTTCCGCCTCGGACAGACTCACGCTGACCCCCAGGATGGATCGTCGGCCCTCCGGATCGATCCCCACGGCGATCAGGACGGCGCAGGAGATCACGGAACCGCCATGACGGATCTTTTCATACCGAGCATCCAGGATCAAATATGGCATATTCCCAAGAGCCCGCTCCCGCCAAGATCGAAGTTCCCCGTCGAGCCGCTGAGTAGCCTGGGAGACTTGCGTGCTACTGACCTCAAATCCGCACAGAGTCTCCATGATCCGGCTGACTTTCCGGGTGGACACCCCCTGCACATACATCTCCGCCATGCTCAGATTCAGCGCCCGCTCCGAACGAATACCACGCTCCAGACTCGACGGGTAGAACGCCATGTTCCGGGCCTGGGGTACATCCAGCAAGACCGGCCCCATACGGGTCGCTATCGTCTTGGGCTTGAACCCGTTAGCGTATCCCTTGCGTTCTGGCACCCGCTCGTACAGCCCCGCTCCAAGCGCCTTCGCCCGCTCCAGCTTCATAGCCTCGTTAAACAGGATCCGCATGGCTCCGGGCATCCCCTCGAATCCTTGCGTAGTAAGAAGTTCCATTACCTCGGCCATTGCGCTACCATTCTCGTCGTGGGTCATCTCGGCTTCTCCTTATAGGTTGTCTAGTTAACACCCATAAGAGACCGTTTTGACCCGCATTTTCAAGCCCAACTCAATTTACAGAAACGAATTTACACGCCCCATTTTGTGACCGCATCAGGTCGTTTGAGGTCACAAATTGCGAAAATTGTCATAATGTTGTTGCCTTGGTTGCCTGATGGCGTATAGTATGTAGGTGGGAATTCCCACCAGTACGCAAACAGGAGTGATGATCATGACAATGGCAGTGGTGAAAGAATATGACACGCACCTTGACAGCAAGAACCGGATCACACTGCGCGGTGCGACAGCCGGGTACTATGCGGTTCAGGTTTTTGATTCCGGCACCGTGGTGCTGGAACCCAGGGTTCTGACCCATCCGGCAAACCTGACCCCGAAAACATTAGGGATGATGGACAAGGCAGTTGGGAATTTCAAGAAGAGGAAGGTGTCTTCCGCGATTGACCTCAAAAAGTATCTTGGGAAGGCTGCTCGCGCATGACAGCTTATGCGATTCGCATGGGTGTTCCGGAGATGGAGGATCATTGGAATGATGTTTCTAGCCGTTCCGATGCAAATCAATTGAATTCCGAGGAGAAACGATACTTCAAGAAACTCGTGAAGACGCTTGGCTATCTCAGCTCCAATCCCCGTCATCCTGGCCTTGAGTCACACGAAATTGACGATTTGAGTCGGCGTTATGGGTTGCGTGTATGGCAATCCTATTTGGAGAACAAGACTCCTTCAGCCGGGCGGATCTTCTGGGTTTACGGGCCTGACCGAGGCGAGATTACAGTAATCGGAATAGAGCCGCACCCCGAGGACAAGAAACGAGGGGCGTATGATCGCATCCCGCTGTCGGGACTTCCGTCGAATTAACAAGGCTTTGAACGGGGCGAATTCAGGGTTCACATGCTTGTCTAAATGAACAATCAAGGAAGCTTTAATGCGATGTATCAAGCGCGAAGCACTATTTTTCTGTCCCTGAGAGTCTCGTAAAAACGCATGAGGCACCCCTGTCTGTCGGGAAACCGAGTGAAGGAGTGTTATCCGCGCCTGTGTATCATGCCCGATCCGGTACCTGTCACCCTTCCCGTTGAGAGTGTACGAGACCGCCGCGACCGACACCTCCGCCGCCCTGGCAATATCCTTGATGGAAACCGGTGTGTTCATGCTTAAACTGTTAAGCATTGATCATAATTAAGTCAACACCGATTCGCCATATGGGGTGCAGCAGGTTTTACTGGGACAATGGGTGACAGCGCTAATTTATGCCAGCAACGCCTTTTCGGCTTCGGTTGTCCAGTTTCCGTGATCCAATTTGGCGGCAACCTTGGGAAGGATTTCATCCAGTTTTGACAACGGCGTAAGCGCCAAGTCATGGAGCATGGGATAGATGACGATTTTACCGGCCAGAGTCCGGTTTTCAACCGCAGCCAGACCGTCCATGGCCCCCGCCATGCCACTGATGGCGTCAACGGAACGGTTGGTGTCCAGACGTCCGGCGACCACCTTTTCCAGGACGATCTTCATGTCGCGGATAGTCGATCCGCTCGTTCCGAACATGAAGCAGCCATTGGCGATGTAGGTGTCCAGATCCAGATCATGCCGGGTGGGGGCGGGGATTCCGGCGAAAATGTTGATCAGGCACCCTTTGGCGCTGTTCTTGATGGCATCCGAAACCAAGGCTCCGATTGGCGCCATGACGACATTGTAGCTGAAGGGACCGGTGAGCGGCTGATTTTTCGGATTTACAGACTTCAGTCCGATCTTGTTGGCCTTGGCCAGTGGTTCCGCTTTTTCCAGCAGGTTTGCAAGGCGGGCGTCATCAAAGTCCACCGCGATGACCGTCATGCCCTTCTTGTCGATGCAGACATCGCGTAGGACGTGCATCTGGCCCATCGGGCCACCCGCGCCGACGACGCAGATGCTGTCGTTCTCGCGTACTTCACCGGTAGCGGGAATAACCTTATAGGCTTCGTGGGCGCTGGCGGAAAGGGTTCCGATCCAGCGGGTCATGCCGTAGTGGACCCTGCCCACGCCAACGGAGACGGGATGGCCGATCTTGTGTCCTCCGGTGACGATGGCGATGATGCCGCAGATGCCGAGCTTGTCGTTGAGGATCTCGATGGTCTGCTTGTTGTAGCCAAAATAGACGATGTCATCGAAGGATTCCTTCGGCAATTCCGAGGCACTGTGAATACGGGTCACGGGAATTCCCAGCTTTTCAAGTTCCCGATGGGTTCCGTCAGCGCAAACCACGCTGATCGAGGCCGGTTTTCCCTCACGTGAGAAACTTTCAGTCAGTCCCTTCATCTTGTGGTCGCTGTCCACTACGACGGCCAGTTTCCCGCCGGCCTTGATGGTCTGACGCTCGGGGGTTACATAGGAGTCTTCCACGCAGGCCCAGGGTTCAACGAGGGCGACAGCCGAGGCACTGAGATTTTCCGGAACCGGAATCAAAAAGCGTTCCCCGGAGGCGGGATCCATGATCACGCGCTCATCCATCACCACATATTCCTGGAGCGCTCCCTCAAAGTTATAGCCGAACGCGGCGTTTGATCCGGCCGTGACAAAGGCGCGATAATCGGTCTGGACCAGGCAACGCTCGCCAACCTTGTGGTGCTTGACCTGGTTGCCAACCGCCACGATCCGGACAACGGCTTCATGGCCTGGAACGGTGGGTTTATCACCCGGCACATAGCTTGAAATGTCCTTCAGGACCTCTGGCGACAGCCCTCCGATCACTTCGCTTTTTCGCGGGTGCTGGGAGAACTGCTTGAGCAGCTTGAGATCCGAGAAGCACAGGCAAACGGATTCAATTTTGCCGAGCACCTGGTGCGAGCCCGGCGCCACGACAGGCTTGGCGGTGTTGAGTTTGAGTTCGCCGGGACCGACGAGCTGTACGGCATACTGGGTTTTGGGTAATGTGCTTGTGGTCATGTGATGATTTCCTTCATTGAAATTCTGACTTCTGACTCCTGAATTCTGACTTCGTCCTCGGATCTACGACAGCATCACCTGGCCGCCGGTTACGGGAACCGCCTGGCCGGTTTCATAATTTTGTTCCATCAGATAAAAGATGGCCTTCATGACGTCCTGCGCCATGCAGCCCCGGCGCATGGGCACCTTGGCTTCATAGAACTTCTGAACATCCTGGACCGTTTTAGCGCCCGGGACTTTCCCAGTGCTCAGGTACTGGACAAAGAGGCCGTTCTTCGGGTCGGACCAGAGCGGGCCATCAAAAAAATTTCCGGGACAGATGGAGTTCACCTTGATGTTGTCCTCCACCAGTTCCATGGCGAACGACTGGGTAAGCCCGATGCCGCCGAACTTGCTGCCCGCATAGGCGCCGTTCTTGTTGGAGCCTTCCAGTCCTGACTTCGAATTGATCTGGATGATGTCGCTCCAGTACTCCGGGTTCGCCAGATGCTGGGTGGCGAGGATCGGGGCGGCCTTCTGGACGCTCACGAAATAGCCCTTATAGTTCACGGCGGTAACAAAGTCGAAATCCGCCGCGCTCTGGGTCTTGACGCTACCCGCCTTGAGCACGCCTGCGTTGGCAACAAAGACATCGAACCCGCCGAAGGCCTTGACCGTTTCATGGATTGCGGCTCCCATGGAGGCCGGGTCGGTGACGTTCGAGGCCAACCCGATGGCACGGCCCGCGCCGAACTGTTTGCAGAGTTCCTGGGCGGCGGCGGTGGCTCCCGCCTGATTCATGTCGAGCAGGACCACATGGGCGCCTGCGGCCGCGAACTGCCTGGAAATCTCAAGGCCGAATCCCTGGGCGGCACCGGTGACGATCGCCACGGTTCCGGCCACGCGCCCGGTTTTAACCGGACTGTCGGCGACGGTGAATGTGCCCACGCCGGGAACGATGACCGTGGTGGGTTTGGCGCCGTTCGCTTTTGAGTAGTCGGCGAGAGACTTGCGAAGGACATCCAGAACTGTCGGGACGGCAGGGTTTTCCGGGAGGGTCACGGTGAGAGCCTTGGGTTGGCTACCGGTCTCCGGTGAGAACGAGACGAGTTTGAGGATTTCGCTATTGTCCGCCAAAAGGCCCCGCAGCGCGGGGCCGATCATGTTGATCAGCTCTGTATTCATGGTTTTTATCCTGCTGTTGCTCTGAGAATTTTCCGGGGAGGAAGGTGCACGGCCATTCCGAGGGCATCCTCCGCCGCTTCCTTAATGCTCTCGCTGATGGTCGGGTGGGCATACACCACTTCCGCCAACTCCTGTACCGTAACTTTCTGGTGAATCATGGCTCCTGCCGAGGCGATGCACTCGGTGGCGTTGTGTCCCATCATGTGGACGCCGAGCAGTTCGCCGGTTTCGCGGTGACGGATCACCTTGACGAAGCCCTCGGTGTGGCCGACGGCGATCGCCTTGCCCAGTGCCGCCAGGGGGAATGAACCAATGGCGATGGGAATTCCCGCCTTCTTGGCCTGCGCCTGGGTCATGCCCACGGCGCCGATTTCCGGGAAGGTATAGACAGCTGAGGGAATGGGGGCGGTGAACGGGTGGACGTGTCCCATGGCGTTCTCCACGGCCGCGATTCCCTGCGCCGAGGCGGCGTGAGCCAGCAGGCAGCGTCCGTTGGCATCCCCGATGCAGTAGATTCCCTTGACCGGGGTTTCCATGTGGTCATCCACCCGGACAAAGCCGCGGTCGGTAACAAGTCCCACGGATTCCAGTCCGATATCAGCGGTATTGGGACGGCGCCCGATGGACAACAGGACGCGGTCGGCTTCCACGGTCTGGCCGTTGCTGAGCACCGCTTTGACGGTGTTCCCGGCGGTCAGGGTTTCCACCTTAGTTCCGGTGAAGCACTGGATGCCGCGCTTCGTGAATACTTTCTGCAGCGGATCCGCAAGACTCTCATCCAGTTCAGGCAACAGCCGCGGCATCAGTTCAACGATTGTGACCTGAACCCCGAATTCGCGCATCATGCAGGCGAATTCGCAACCGATGACGCCGCCACCGACAATCAGGAGGCGGGTGGGAAGGGTTTTCCAGTGAAGGGATTCATCGCTGGTGCAGACGCGTTCCGGATCGGTGGGCCAGCCGGGAATCCGTGCCGGGATCGAGCCCGTGGCCAGGATGATTTTTCCGGCGGTAATGTCCTCCGTGCCTGATTTTGTTTCAACCGATATTTTTCCGGGGCCATTTAGTTTTCCCCGTCCCTGGAAAAGCGTGACTTTCCGCGCGGCGAAGAGGGACTTGATGCCGCTTCGCAGCGTCTGGAGAACCTTGTCCTTGCGGGTTTGGATGGCGGGCCAGTCGAAGGTGACTTCGCCTGAAACCTTCACGCCCATGGCGGCAGCACCGTGGATGGAGTGGATCAATTCCGCGGAAGCGAGCAGCGCCTTGGAGGGGATACAGCCCACATTCAGGCAGGTTCCGCCGAGATGCCCCTGTTCCACGATAGCGACCGTAGCCCCCATTTGGGCGGCCTTCAGCGCCGCCACATAACCGCCGGGTCCGGCGCCGAGTACGACAATATCAAAGTTCTTGGACATGGTGTTTTCTCCTCTTAACTTGGAATTCAGAATTCAGGAGTCAGAATTCAGAATGGGGATAGAGTATTCTGAAGATCTTAATTCTGAATCCTGTCTTCTGACTCCTGACTTCTCTTTCTTACAGCAACTGTGCCGGTGTCTCCAGCAGTTCCTTCAAACGGGCCATGAACTTGGCTGCGGGAAGGCCATCCACCACGCGGTGGTCGGCGCTGAGGGTCAGGGTCATGACCTTACCCGGCCACATGGCGCCATCCTGAACTACAACCGTTTCCCGCAGGGTTCCCACGGCCATGATCGCGGCTTCGGGCGGGTTCACGATGGCCGTGAACTGCTCGATGCCGAACATTCCGAGGTTGGTGATGGTGAAGACGCCCTTGCCCATGTTTTCGATTTTACCGGTTTTCGCCGACTGGGCGAGGCGTCGTGTTTCTGCAGCCAGATCCTTGATTGAGAGGGTATCCGCGCCCAGGACAACCGGAACTACGAGACCTTCGTCCATTCCGACAGCGATCCCGATATTCACATCGTTGAATTCCACCATCTCGTCATTCTCAATCCGACTCCGGAAAGCGGGGAACTCTCGAATGGCCTTGGCGCACGCCTTGGTTACAAAGTCATTGAGCGAGCACTGGTACTTGCTTTTTTCCGACTTCTGGAGTTCGGATAAGGGTGCCGCATTGACGGTCAACTGCATGTAGAAGTGGGGGATCGTCTGCTTCGAGGCGAGCAGGTTCCGGGCCACGGCTTTGCGCATCGGGGTCAGCCGGCGGCGTGTTGCCTGGCCGTTGACAGAGGCCGGGGCGCTAGCGGGCGCGGCGGGTGCCGCCTTGGCCTGCGTTGCCTGGGTAGCAGGAAGATCGCGCGAGGTGATTCGGCCGTTGGGCCCGGAGCCGGAGCCGACGGAAGCGAGATCAATCCCGCGCTCGCCGGCAATTTTTCGGGCGGCGGGAGATGCCTTCAGCGGGCCTGACGGAGGGAGTGTCGCAGGAGCTGCCGTCGCTGCAGGCTTGACGGGAGTGGTGGCGATACCGGCGGGCAGAGCGGCGTTGGCATCGCCGATCAGCGCGATACGCGTGCGAACCGGAACGGTCGTTCCGGCGGGAACAAGGATTTTGCGTAGCGTGCCGTCATGTCCGGCCTCCACTTCCACCACGGCCTTGTCGGTTTCAACTTCCAGCAGGATTTCCTTTGCCTGAACTTTGTCGCCTTCATTCTTGAGCCAGCGGACGATGGTCCCTTCTTCCATGGATTGTCCGGCCTGGGGCAAGAGCACATCGGTCAGGGTTCCGCCGGATGCGGCGGTCGGTGCCGGTGCGGCGGCGACGGAAGCCGGTTGAACGGCGGGGTCGGGGGCAGGGGAGTCAGAGCCAACGGGAATCGGTTCGTTGGCATTGCCGATCAAGCCCACTTTGGTCCGGATCGGAACCATCTGGCCGGGTGGCACGATGATTTTGCGGAGGATGCCATCATGGCCGGCCTCTACTTCCACCACGGCTTTGTCCGTTTCCACTTCAAAAAGAATATCCTTGGACTGAACCTTGTCGCCTTCACTCTTGAGCCAGCGGACGATCGTTCCTTCTTCCATGGATTGTCCGGCTTGCGGCATTTGAACTTCAAACATGATTGCTTCTCCTGATCAATAATTTGATTCAATATGAAATCATCGCATTAATATGTCAAACAAATATTTGCAACATTTTGTTGACAATGATGCAACACTTATGGCAAACATCAACACAGTTTTGCAAAAGGGAGCATTTTCACGTGGTTTACTCTGGAAAACAGCGAAAAGACTTTATTTTAGAGCGGGTCTACCGGAACGGGCATGTTCTGGTGAAGGATCTGGCTGTTGAGCTGTCCATTTCCGAGGCCACGGTTCGGCGTGATTTGAAGACGATGGCCGACGCCCAGGAGTTGGAGTTGATTTATGGCGGGGCCACCTTGAAGCGTTATGCCGACTATTCATTCCGCTCAAAAAACATTTTGAATGTGGAGGCCAAGCGGCGGGTGGGTGAGTTGGCGGTTAGTCTGATCCAGGATGGAGATCAGATTTTTCTCGATTCGGGGACGACGACTTTCCAGATGGCGGGGTTGTTGAAGGGCAAGCGCAGTATATCGGTGATTGCCAATTCCATCCGGCTGGCGGAGGAATTGTCGGCGATCCCGGATATCAACATCATCATGCTGGGCGGGCAGTACCGGGTGGATCGGATGGATACGATTGGGCCGCTGGCGTTGGAGGCGATGGAGCAGTTGCGCGGCTATCGAGCCTTTATCGGGGCGGATGGGGTGAGCATGGATTTTGGTCTGGCGGCGAGCGACATTGAGAGTTCGCACCTGTACCGATTGGCGGTTCGTCATGCCCGCGAGACCATTCTGGTGCTTGACCACACGAAATTTGAGGCGCCCTCGCTCTACAAGATTGTGGATTGGGAGGCCGTTTCTACGGTGGTGACCGATCAGGCACCCACGCCCGAGTGGTACGAATTTTTGAGGAGCAAGAAGGTGTCATTGGTGGCACCGGAAGTGCAGGAAGAGAATCCAGAATCCAGAATTCAGAATCCAGAATAAACATAAGAAACAGGAAGGAAGAAAACTATGCCTAAACATCAGATGATTATGCCCGGCGATGTGCGTCGTGCGGGGTTTGTCGAGTTCCAGCCGATTCCGGTGAACCAGTACAACAAGACGGTTAAAGAAGAGCTGAAGCAATACGGCAAGGATGAACTGAAGCGCATTCAGCGCGACATGGCCATCATTCGTGGCTTTGAGTCGATGTTGAACGAAGTGAAGCTGCAGGGCGCCTACAAGGGGATTGCCTACAATCATCGGGGACCGGCTCATCTTTCCATCGGCCAGGAATCCTCGGCGGTGGGGCAGGCGTATCTGCTGGATGTGGAAGACCACATCTATGGTAGTCATCGCAGTCATGGCGAAATTCTGGCGAAAAGTCTGTCGGCGATCCAGAAACTGGACGATGAGAGCCTGTTGAAGATCATGAAGACCTTTTTCGACGGCGCCTGCCTGCGCGTGGTGGAGAAGGGCTTTACCGGCAGCGTGAAGGAGCTCGCCATGGACTTCCTGATCTACGGGGCGCTGGCCGAGATTTTCGGGCGCGATGCCGGGTTCAACCGCGGTATGGGCGGGTCGATGCACGCCTTTTTCACGCCGTTCGGGGTGTATCCCAACAACGCCATCGTGGGTGGTTCCGGGGATATTTCCGTAGGCGCGGCCCTCTTCAAGAAGGTCAACCTCCGTCCCGGTGTGGTCGTATGCAATATCGGGGATGCGTCGGCCGCCTGCGGTCCGGTGTGGGAGGGGCTCTGCTTTGCCGCCATGGATCAGTTCAAGGAATTGTGGGAAGGCGCTCACCGTGGCGGCCTGCCGCTGATCATGAATTTCTTCAACAACTTCTACGGCATGGGTGGGCAGCCTGTCGGCGAGACGATGGGCTTCAAGGTTCTCGCCCGGCTCGGCGCCGGAATCCGGCCGGACCAGCTTCACGCGGAACGTGTCGACGGCTACAACCCGCTCGCGGTGATTGATGCCGTCCGGCGCAAGAAGGAAATTCTGGCTCGGGGCGATGGCCCGGTCCTGCTCGATACGATCACTTACCGTTACAGCGGCCATTCACCGTCCGATGCCAGTTCGTACCGCGAGAAGTCGGAAGTCGAGGCGTGGCAGCAGGTCGATCCGCTGATCACTTTTGCCGACCAGCTGGTGAAGGCCAAGGTGGCCAGCGAAGGCGAGCTGAAGACGATGCAGGAGCAGGTGGACGGTCTTATCTTCAAGGCGTACCAGAAAGCGGTTGACCTGACGATCTCGCCCCGTTCGGATTTGAAGAAGAAGGGCAGTTTGCTGGAACAGACCATGTTCTCCAATCAGCGGGTCGAAGCCATGTCGAATGCCAAGCCCGACACCCTGATGCCCCTGGAAGCGAATCCCCGCGTCAAGCAACTGGCCGGGCGTAGCCGTTCGGCCTTTGACGAGGCGGGCAACCGGCTGGCGAAGAGCCGCTGCGTTCTGTTCCGTGACGCTTTGTTTGAAGCCATCATTCACCGCTTCTACACCGATCCGACTTTGGTCGCCTACGGTGAGGAGAATCGTGACTGGGGTGGCGCGTTTGCCGTGTATCGCGGGCTGACCGAGGCGTTGCCCTATCACCGGCTGTTCAACTCGCCGATTTCCGAAGCGGCGATTGTCGGAACCGCCGTCGGCTACGGCCTTGAAGGCGGCCGGGCACTGGTGGAATTAATGTACTGTGATTTCATGGGTCGCGCGGGTGATGAGCTTTTCAACCAGTTGTCCAAGTGGCAATCCATGTCCGGCGGCGTGCTCAAGATGCCCGTCACGGTCCGGGTCTCCGTAGGGTCCAAGTACGGCGCCCAGCACAGTCAGGACTGGGTTGCCCTGGTGGCGCATATTCCCGGACTGAAAATTGCCTTCCCGGCCACGCCGTATGATGCGAAGGGGTTGATGAACTCGGCTCTGGTGGGCACCGATCCGGTAATCTTCTTCGAGAGTCAGCGCATCTATGACATTGCGGAAGAGTTCCATAAGGGCGGAGTGCCGACGGACTACTATGAGATTCCGTTTGGCGAGCCGGATGTGAAGAAGGTTGGGAAAGACCTGACCATTCTCACCATAGGCGCCACGCTCTATCGGGCACTGGAAGCTGCGAAGACCCTGGAGGAGAAGTACGGAATGTCCGTCGAGGTGATTGACGCCCGCTCGGTTGTTCCCTTTAATTATGCGAAGGTGATTGAGTCGGTGAAGAAGACGCGCCGTATTCTGTTGGCGAGCGATGCGTGTGAGCGGGGTAGCTTCCTGCACACGATGGCGAATAAGATCAGCCAGTTCGCCTTTGATGAGTTGGATGCCCCGCCGGTCGTGGTGGGCGCCCGCAACTGGATCACGCCGCAGGATGAGGTGGAGGATGCCTTCTTCCCGTTTGAATGCGACATCATCGATGCGGTCCATGAACATATCCAGCCGTTGAAGGGGTATACCATCAGCCGGGATTGCAGTAACCAGGATCAATTGCGCCGGAGCGCTCTTGGGGTGTAATATTCATAATCTTAATCGTAATCATAATCTTAATCGGACTTTGCGGTTAAGATTAGACGATTACGATTATGATTAAGATTACGATTACGAGTAATGCAAGGAGCCATAAAATGAATGTTGTCCGTGTTTTTGCAGGTGATTTCGGGGCGTCGGGTGGCAAATGTTTTGCGGGCGTGTTTGAAAATGGCACGTTCCGACTGCAGGAGGTGCATCGGTTTGCACACGAGTCGGTGCCCTTCTACATGGCTGACTCAAGCGGTAAAGTGGCGGAGCGGGCCTACTGGGATGACGTCCTGCTCTACCATAATCTGGTAAAAGGGCTGCGGGAGTATCGCCGTACGATTTCGGACAAGCTGGACGGCATCGGGATTGACACCTGGGGGGCAGACGGCCAGTTCTTTACCGCTGATGGGGACGCAATGGGGAAGATGTATGCCTACCGCGACCATCGGCTCGATGACATGGTTGATAAGGTTCGGGCCAAGGTCGGCGCCAAGAAGGCCTATACCCTCACCGGCATTCATTTCCAGCCATTCAATGTCAGCAACCAGTTGTACTGGCACATGTTGAACCGCAAAAACACGGTCAAGCCCGGCTGTTTCTATCTCCCGGCGCCAGCCTTGTTCTACTATTACCTGGGCGGGGTGAAGGCAGTTGATTCGACCTTCGCCAGTGTCACGCAGTTGATGGACGCTCATGCCAAGACGTGGAGCGCGGAAATCCTCAAGAAGCTCAAAATCCCGGTGGCGGTGATGCCTGAGATTGTGGCGCCAGGCTGCGTAGTGGGTGAACTGCACGCCGAACTGGCGACGGTGGTCGGGTTGAACCGTGCGCGATTGATCGCTGTGGGCGGTCATGATACGGCAAGCGCGTTTGCAGCCGCACCAGTGGATAATCCCGATGAGGCTCTTATCATCAGTTCAGGCACCTGGTCGCTGGTCGGCAAGCTCATTCCGAAGGCGATTACCTCCAAGGAGGCGATGGCCCATAACTTCAGCAACGAGGGCGGGATTGGAAATGTGCGTCTTCTCAAGAACTGCATGGGGAGTTGGCTGGTCCAGGAGCTTAAGCGGATCTGGCAGCATACCGATGGTAGCGAACTCAAGTGGCCCGAGATGGATCGCTGGACTCGCGAGGCGCCGTCCTTTACGGCGTTTGTGGATCCCGATGACAAGAGTTTCTACAATCCGACGGATATGCAGAAGGCGATTGCCGAGTTCTGCCGGAAAACGGGTCAGCCGGTTCCGGTGGATCGGGGCACCTATCTTCGCGTGGTGTATGAAAGCCTGGCCTTGAAATACCGGTATGTGAACGAGTTGTTGACCAAAGTCTCGGGGACGCCTAACAAGGTGGTTCACATTGTTGGTGGCGGATCGAAAAATATCATGCTGAACCAGTTCACGGCGGATGCGGTCGGGTTGCCGGTGATGGCCGGACCGGAAGAGGCCACCGCGACCGGGAACTGCATGGTTCAGGCGATGGGTCTGGGCGTGATCAAGACTATGCGTGATGCGATCCCACTGATTCGCGAGGCGTTTCCCATCCGGGAATTCAAACCTCAGGACAAGACGCGCTGGAACGAAGCCTACAAGAAGTTCAAGGTACTGGTGAAATAGGGATTTATCAAGCCAGTGTAAAGAAGGCGGAGGCATCCAGAAGGGCGAGTCCGTTTTTGTGAAGGGCTTTGGCCGCCTGATCCGGTTTGTCCACCCGCACGATCATGACGGCGTTGCTGCCCCGCTTCAGGGTGAAGGCGTACATGTATTCGATGTTGATGGAATTGGGTTCCAGGATGGCCAGAATGCTTTCCATGCCCCCGGGATGATCCGGAATTTCAATGGCCAGCACCTCGCTGACGTTTACGACGCAGCCGGCCTTCTCCAACACGGCTTTGGCTTTTTCCCAGTTCCTGACAATCACCCGGAGAATGCCGAATTGCTCGGTATCGGCGAGGCACAGGGTGAGGATGTTAATGTTTGCCGCCGCCAACGTCTTACAGGGATGGCCCAGACGGCCGGGTTTGTTTTCCAGGAATACCGATAGTTGTTTCAGTGTCATAGCGTTGATCCCTCCCTGCGTTTATCAATGACCCGTTTGGCTTTCCCCTGACTCCGGGCAATGGTCTGGAGTTCCACGAGGCGGACGTTGGCCCGCAATCCGACAACATGTTCAATGGCCTGCGACATTTTTTTCTGGAGCTGCTCCAAAGCGCTGACCCGATCCCGGAACATGGCTTCCGTGACTTCCACTTGAACCTCAATCTGATCCAATCCCTCTCTACGGCTCAAAACGATCTGGTAGTGAGGGAGTGATTGTTCAACCTTCAGCAGGGCCGCCTCGATCTGGGAGGGGAAGACATTCACGCCCCGGATGATGATCATGTCGTCGCTCCGGTGGCTGATCCGATTGATCCGGCGGAGGGTTCTTCCACAGGCGCACGGTTCGGTGATGATGGACGTGATATCGTGCGTCCGGTACCGGATCATGGGGATGGCCTGCTTGCTCAGTGTGGTCAGGACGAGTTCGCCCTCCTCGCCATCCGGAAGAACCTGACCGGTCTCCGGGTCTACGATTTCCATCAGGAAGTGATCCTCAAAAACATGCAGGCCGGATTGTCTGCAGCATTCGGTGGCCACTCCGGGTCCGATGATTTCAGACAGGCCGTAGATGTCATACGCCTTGATTCCGGCGCGATCCTGGATGTGAGCGCGCATGGCGTCCGTCCAGGGTTCCGCTCCGAACACGCCGACCTTGAGTTTGAGGTCCTTGAATCCGGTTCCGGTGGCTTCGATGGCCTCGATCAGATGCAGAAAATAGCTGGGAGTGGAGAAGATGGCGGTGACGCCGAAATCCTGCATGACCATGATTTGGCGTTCGGTATTGCCGCCCGAAATGGGGATCACCGTGGAACCGAGTGCTTCTGCTCCGTAATGGGCCCCGAGTCCGCCGGTGAACAGGCCGTATCCGAAGGCATTCTGAATCACATCCATCTGATTGAGTCCGGCGGCGCACAGTGTTCGTGTCATGACGCTGGTCCACACGGCCATGTCATCACGGGTATACCCTACGACAATGGGTTTTCCGGTGGTGCCGCTGGAGGCATGGAGGCGGACCACGTCGCTCATGGGTCGGGCGAAGAGGCCATAGGGATAGGTGTCGCGCAGGTCGGTTTTCTGCATGAATGGCAGATGCGCGACATCGGTCAGTGAGTTGATATGGTCCGGGTTCAGGCCGCGTTCCTTCATCCGGTCGCGGGTCAGGGGAACCTTCTCGTAGGAGTTCTGAACCACGGTTTGGAGGCGGAACAATTGAATCCGGTGCAACTCATCCGGAGTCAGGAAGTCCGCGTAACTATCGGGATGGATGGGAACTGTGTTCATGGGGTGTGCCTTATTGGGGAAGCCTCCGGCCTGTTTCAAACGCCTCCAGATTGACGGCCTGAAGTTTTTCCGGAAAAACGGTGCGGATCACCTTCTGCCAGGCCTCGACGGGAATGTCGAGATGGCGGCTGAGGACGCCCAGCATGGCGATGTTCAGACTTTTCCGGTTGGGAAGGGGGACGGTATCGAAGGACTGGGCATTGATGAGAATTCCGCCCGGTCGCAAGGCCCCCCGATGAATCTCAATTTCCTCGGGAGCCACAACAAGAAGGAAATCGGTCTCAGAGGCAGGGATCATGGGACTGAGGATTTTTTCTCCAAACCGGATATCACTGGCCACCGAGCCGCCGCGCTGGCTCATTCCGTGGACTTCGGCTTTCTTGACGTCGTAACCCGCTTGAAACAGGACTTCGGCGAGAATCTGGGATCCTTTCAGAATTCCCATTCCGCCCAGTCCGGTGATGCGTATGTTAGTTGTTTTTTTTGTTTTCATGGGTTGGTAGGGCTACTTTTTTCGTAGGAGCGAATTCGGCCCGCCGCCAGCAGGCAGGGTTGGCGTGCGACAATCACAGTCAAGTCATTTGACTGGAGCGCCTTCATCACAGCGCTTTCTAATTCAGCCAATTGCCGGACCGGATCCAGAACCAGCACCGTTTTTACCCCCATGGCCTTCACTACGTCCTCAATCAGGATTCGCGTGGTCGGGGTGTGATCCAGTTTCCGACCGGTGGCGGGATGCTCCTGCTGTCCGGTCATGGCGGTGGTCAGGTTGTCCAAAACGATCAGCACATGGCCGGTGGGGGGCGGGTTGAAGACCATTTCCGCCACCCCGGTGAGGCCGCTGTGCATGAAGGTGCTGTCGCCGATGACGCTGACGACGCGACGCGCTTCAGCTTCTGGCAGCACATGACGCAGGCCGAGCCCGACGCCGATGCTCGCGCCCATGCAGATTTGGGAATCCATGGCGGATAGCGGGGGCAAGGCGGCAAGGGTGTAACAACCGATGTCCCCCGCCACGATGCAGTCATGCTTTTTGAGCATGTCGAAGACATAACCATGCGGACAGGCATTACAGAGACGCGGGGGCCTTCCTCGGGCCGGAACCGGCTCGGGTGTTGAGTCTCCCTTCAGAATCCGTCGCACCCGTTCCACATTCAGTTCGCCCATCCGGTACTGCTCCGGGTTCCAAGGGACATCGCCGCCTGCCGCCCGGATCTGCTCGACCAGAAACGGATCATTCTCTTCAACGACAAAGCGTTGGGATTTGTTTTCTAAGAAGCCGAGAATCAATTTGAAGGGGAGGGGATAGGTCATTCCCAGTTTCAGGAGAGACGCTTCCGGACAGGCCTCGCGGGCATGTTGGCTGGCCACTCCGCATGAGACGATTCCCATGGCGGGCGTTCCGGGAAGAAGCTGGTTCGGGCCTTCCGTCTCGCACCAGTCCTGGATGTCCCTCAGTTTGGCCCGCAGTTCGCGATGCTTGATCCGGGCATGCCCCGGGATCATGACGCGACCGGGAATGTCGCGCACGAAGTGAGGGGAGATCGGGGCTTCGATTTTATCGGATGGCTGAACAATCGCGGTGGTGTGGGACACCCGTGTGGTCATCCGGAGAATAACCGGGATTTTCCAGCGGGCGGAAAGGGTGAAGGCCAGGCGGGTAAAGTCATAAGATTCCTGGGAGTCACTGGGTTCGATAACGGGAACACCCGCCGCCAACCCGTAGCGGCGGGTGTCCTGTTCGTCCTGGCTTGACGCCAGGCCGGGATCATCGGCCACCACGAAGACCAGGGCGCCCTGGATGCCGCTGTAGGCGCATGTGAAGAGGACATCCGCGGCGACATTCAGTCCCACATGTTTCATGGTGACCATGGCGCGGGCCCCGGCGAAAGCCACTCCGAGGGCGACCTCGGCGGCCACCTTCTCATTGGGCGCCCATTCGGCGGCTCCGCCGAGACGGTCATAGTGTTCAAGGATTTCCGTGGACGGGGTACCGGGATATCCCGTTCCCCGCGCACAGCCCGCATGAAGGGCGCCGAGGGCTATGGCTTCATTTCCGCTTAGAAGGAGTTGTGTTGTCATCGTTTTTTTTCGCTAGTGATAATGAATTGTTTTCGAATCGCATCAGTAAGGGCTATGGGATCAGTCCGGTTCAGTCGGTCAAGCACCCGTTCCCACCGGTAGGCAAAACTGCCACGCTCATCCCGTGCACGTTGCTTAAAAAGCATGTCGAATGACCGTTTTCGCCTCGTATAATCCTGTTTAATATGGATGAATCGTTCCTGGAAGGCTGAAAGATAAGCCTCCATCACTTCCCCGGGAGAGGGGAAAAACGGGAGTCGACGGCGGATCGGCTCCGCGTAGTCTTCCGCAAAGGAGGCCAGATCGGACTGGTAATTCATGAAGGTGCCGGTGTGATCGGCGACGATGATGTCTCGTGGAATGCCGGATTCATCCTCCATCATGACCTCGTCACCATCGTCGAACAGCACGGCGTTTTTCAGGTTCAGGCGGCCTGTGATGATATTAGCCGCAGCGGCCCGGCCCAGTAACCGGGCGAACGCGAGGGAATAGGTGAGGCTCTGGAAGCGGGAGCGGGGGATCTTGTCGGTGGCCATGCCCGGCAGATAATCGCGCTCGAAATAGGTGGACCAGATTTGCTGGCCGTCATACCTGAGCCCGTGATAGTGCTCGCTGATTTTCCGGGTTGTAATGCGGGAGGGAAGGTTCATGCCCAGTTGGCGGCAGCCCAGTCGCCGATCCAGAATGTATTCGGTATATTCCTCGGATTCCATGATGGCGGGGAGGAGATCCTTGCCCTCGTTCAGGTGTTCGCGGATTCCCCATTTCTGCATGCGAAGAATACGGACAACAGGGCACGGGGAGCTGCCCTGCTTGATCTCCGCCACATACACATCGCGTCGGCCGGCGGTGGAGGGGCGGCGCGACAGTGAGCCGATGACCCGGCCGACATTGACATAATCCACATCTCCAAATTCGCGAAGAAAATTAAAGATGAATCCGCGCGCCTTTTCATCACACAGGGTTCTTAATTCGGAATCCGGGGGCGAGCGATCCGCTTCCTCGAAAAGGCTATCGAACATCAATTCCCCCTCCTCGATACGGCCGCCCGGGAGCCATTCGATCTGCATGAAGAATTCGGAGCTCAGTCCGAGGATGGTTTCCTCGGGAAGGGCTTCGCCCCCCTGACCAATCAGGCATGAAAACATCGGATTTCGCCAGTCGGGATTGTCTGGATTGTCTTCCCGTATTTCTGGACGCACGGCATCACGGAAGGCCGCCTTGAGGTGTTCATAACAGGTGCGGACAGTGGGTGGAGACTGATCCATGGGTTCGCAGGGCTTGAAACTGGAATGGCCGAATGACTTATCGGCTGAAAAAAAAGCGATTTCGGGTTGGCCCATGCGGTTGTAGCGGCAGGAAAAATCCCGGATTTCAATCAGATGCGCCTGGAGTTCAGGGTCAGGCAGGGCGCCGAGTTCGCAAAACTGCTGGTAGGTCAGGAAGCGTGTTCCGATGTCGCGGCTGTAGTAGTAGATGGATCGGCCCCCGATTGGCAGCATCGCGGAGGCGATCATGCGCTTCATTTCGTCCGGGCTTTGAGGGAGAAGTGCAATCCGCCAATTTTCGCCGCGTTCCTTGATGGCATAGCGGACTTTTTCGTTCATGAGATTGAGAAATTTGATTTTCTGCTTGGACACCAGTTCCTGGAGCAGGTCGTCGGCCTCGAAGGCCAAAGCCATGCTCTCGGGATCGGGTCGGATGAGGATGCTCTCGGGATCCATGATCAGGTCAACCGACTGCTGCCATTCCAGCATTTCGTCCTCTTCCGACAACGGGGGGTGGCCGGCTTGTTTCCGGATGGCGTTCAGATCGGTGACATAGGCAAAGCGCTGGGTGGCATGGATTCCGGGCAGGGTGACGATGGTTCGGCTCCGGGGAAAGATCGTGCCGATCCGTGAGATTAATCGTCCCTGCTGATCCTTTGCCAGCGGGTGTTCACCTAAAATTCGAATTGTCATGCCGGGTGATACTACCAATCCATCCCCGTCTTGAACAATCTGGATTTTTGAGGGATTAAGGGGTTCAGGGGTTAAGAATAATTGTGCTTTCGCACTATTCGTAGTCCCTCCTTAACCCCCTAACCCCTGAACCCCTGAACCCCTTTCCCTCTTCTTTTTCATGGTGACAGTTGTGTCGGATTGAATACGATGGGTGGCTATGAATTCGATATACACCACCACGATTACCCGGGAAGCGCGAAAGCGCGGCATTCACATTGAGGTAATTGATCCGCTGACTCCGATTTTCGTGCTCAGGCATAAGGGAAAGTCCATCCGGTGTTATAACGCCCTGACGGATCGGGTTGGGTCGGTGACTTTTCAGATGACCCAAAACAAACGCCTGGCCAATGGTTTTCTTAAGTCCTGCGGGTTTCCGGTGCCTGCCCAGAAGCTTTTTACGGATCTGGTGACGGCGGGGCGTTTTTTGAAACGATACCGCCGTATTGTTGTCAAGCCCTGTTCCCAATGGGGCGGGCGCGGAGTGTCGGTGGGAGTCAAAACGGTTGCGGAACTGGCCGGTGCCGTGCGTTTTGCGAAGCAGTTTGAGGAGGAAGTCATTCTCGAACAGTATGTCGAGGGAGTGGACTACCGCCTGATTTTCGTGGATTTCAAGTATGTGGCCGCCATTCGCCGCCAAGCTGCCCGGGTGGAGGGGAATGGTCGCGATTCAATCCGGAAACTGGTGCAAGTGAAAAACCGGCGGGAACGGCGCGTTGATCCGAGTCATATCATTCCCATTGATTCCGAGACGGATCGCAACCTCAGGGTTTTAGGCGTGTCGTGGGATCAGGTTCCTGCGGCGGGGCAGGTTGTCCGGGTGCGATTGACAACCAACTACCATACTGGCGGTGACGTGGAGGTGGTGACCCGTACGGTCAGCCGGAAGCTCGTGGCGCTGGCCAGGCGTGCCGTGAAGGCTCTTGGTGTTCCCGTGATCGGCATTGATTTTTTGGTGAATGAGGAAACCGGTCGACCGTGGTTGATTGAGTTGAGTCCTGATCTGGCTATTTCACCGCCTGAAGGCGACGAGGTGGCCCGGCATTTCATGGACTTCCTGTTTCCGGAGACGAAACGATGAAATCGTGTCATTTGGTTGGTATTGCCGGTGTGGGAATGAATGCCCTGGCTCAGGCACTCAGAGGGGGAGGGTGGGCTGTCAGTGGGTCGGACCGCTACGAGGATCAAGGTCAGGATCTTGAGGTGATCCGGAAGCTGAAGGAGAGTGGGATTCGATTTTTTCCGCAGGATGGATCCGGGATATCCAAGGAAACGGGTGCGGTGGTTGTGAGTACCGCGATTGAGACGGATAATCCCGATATCGCCGCGGCGCAACGGTTGGGAGTTCCTGTCCGGCACCGGGCGGAGATGCTGGCCGAACTGGTTCAAGGGAAGAAAACGGTGGCGATTGCGGGGACCTCCGGAAAAACGACGGTAACGGGCATGGTGGGTTGGCTTCTGGAGCAACTGGGTGCTGATCCCACGGTGGTCAATGGAGGGGCGCTCGTCAATTGGGCTGATGAGCATCATGTGGGAAATGTACGAACAGGCAGTTCGGAGCTTTGTGTGATTGAGGTTGATGAGAGTGATCGCTCGCTCCTGCGGTTTTCACCCGACCGGGCGCTGATAACCAATATGTCAGCCGATCATTTCAGCCTGGAGGAGACTGCCGGGCTTTTCAATCAGTTCAGAAGTCAGGTCCGGTGCGATTGCATCACAGGGTGGGATCCCGGAATGCCCTGGCAGGGCCTGAAGCCTGAGTTGAGCCGGACCGGGTGCCGCTTTGCCTATGGCGGGCTTGAGTTTGAAATTTCGTTGCTGGGAGCACATAACGCTGAAAATGCGCTTCAAGCGGTTGTGTTATGCCATCGAATGGGGTTTGACTTAGATCGCATTCGTGATGCCCTGATCCAGTTCAAGGGTATTCAGCGCCGTCTCGAACGGGTGGGGGAAGCCGGTGGGGTCACGGTGGTGGATGAGTATGCCCATAACCCTGCGAAAATTTCGGCGGCCTGGCGGGCCGTGGCGCCCTACTATTCGCGGGTCACCGCCTTCTGGCGGCCGCATGGGTTCAAGCCGTTGTCCATGATGTTCAACGATCTGGTGGCGATGTTTGAGGACGTGTGCCGCCCGCAGGACCGGCTTTTCCTGATGCCGGTGTATTACGCGGGCGGGACAGTGAGCCAGTTGATGGACTCGGATGTGCTTGCGACGGCGTTACAAGCGCGCGGGGTGAACGCCGTCTGGGTTCCGGATTACGCTCAGTTAATGTCCGAAATTATGAAAGGCCGTCAGGCTGGCGAGGTCGTGCTATGCGTGGGCGCCCGGGATCCCGGCATCCCCCGGTTTGCCCGCGAATTGGTGAATCATCTGGGATGAAGGGACACGACCCACTCAGAGTATGGATTGACGTCGCAAGACCATTCGTTCCATCAGGACATACATGGCGGGCAGGACGAGCAGGGTTAGCAGCTGGGAGGTAATAATGCCGCCCATGACGACCACGGCCAGCGGTTTCTGGATGTCGGCGCCGGAGCCGGTGGCATAGAGCATGGGAAGATGCCCGATAAAGCTGGTCAGCGCCGTCATCAGTAAGGGACGGAATCGAACGTCGCACCCGGTTCGGACGGTGTCGGCCAGACCTAGTCCGCTATCACTCAACTGGCGGAAAAAGGCGACGAGCACGACGCCATTCTGAACGGCGATGCCCAGCAGGACGATGAAGGCTACGGCCGATGAAACGGAGAGATTGATCCCGAAGGCCGCCACTGCCAGCACGCCGCCCACCAGGGCAAAGGGCAGATTCGCGAGGACGAGCAGGGAATGCCGGATCGAGCCCAGCGCCGCAAAGAGCAGGATGAAAATCAGGATCAGGGCGATGGGTACCACGATGGATAATTGGCGCATGGCGCGCTGCTGGTTTTCAAACTGCCCCCCGTATTCAATGAAATAGCCCGGCGGCAACTCGCGGGACAACGGGGCGAGTTTCTGCCGGATGTCTTTCACGAAACCACCGAGGTCGCGGCCGCGGACATTGGTCTCGACGACTACCCGGCGCATCCCGTTTTCGCGGCTGATCTGGGCGGGCGATTCGATGCGCGTGAACGATGCCAACTGATCGAGTGGCACCCGTTCCCCGCCAGGGGCGACGATCCATAGCCGTTTAATGGCTTCCTCGTCCCGGCGCGATTTTTCCTCGAATCGAACCACCACGGCGAAGCGTTTTTCGCCTTCAATGAGTGTGGTGGCCCGGGTGCCGGCAATGGCGCTTTCGATGGTGTCGTTGATGTCGCCGATCCGGATGCCATGGCGGGCCGCCTCCTGGCGGTCAATCACCACATCCAGCTGATTCATTCCGGTGACCTGTTCGACTTTGGTGTCCTGGGCGCCTGGCGCCGAACGGATGACGCCTGCCGCACGATCGGCAAATTGCCGGATCAGGGTGAGATCGGGACCGAAGACCTTCACGGCCAGGTCGCTCTTGATCCCCGAGATCAGTTCGTTGACGCGGAGGGCGATGGGTTGCGAGAAGGAAAAGCGGAGGCCGGGAATAATGGACAGTTCCCGGTTGATGGCGTCCACAAGGTCTTCACGGTTACGCCCGGATGACCATTGCTTGCGGTGCTTGAGGACAATAAAGACGTCCGTCTGTTCGGGCCCCATGGGGTCTTCCGAAATTTCAGCCCGTCCGGTCTTGCAGATTACACTCTCGATTTCCGGAAAACGGCGCAGTTGTTTTTCCATGAAGTCAGCGACCCGCACCGAGCCTTCGATCGAGGCGTTGGGGAGACGAACCACATTGATGGCGATCGCGCCCTCATCCAGTGCC
Organism: PVC group bacterium; assembly: GCA_945890715.1. Classification (GTDB taxonomy): domain Bacteria; phylum Verrucomicrobiota; class Kiritimatiellia; order CAIKKV01; family CAITUY01; genus JAABPW01. The sequence goes on from CAMDCX010000023.1 coordinate 23,242, forward strand.
GGCATGAATTCCGTTCCGATGAAGGGAATGGCTCCCAGTGAGGCGATTAGGATTCCTGCGGCCAGGCCCAGGGTCAAGCCCGGGCGGCGCATGGCCCGGTCAAGCAGGGTGAGATAGCCTTGATGGAACTTTTTGATGAACCCAAATTCACGCTCCGGTTCCTGTTTGAGCGCCAGATCGGCCAACACGGGAATCGTCGTGAACGCGACGCCGAGCGAAACTAGCAGGGCGATGAGCAGGGTCAGCGCCAACGGGGCGAACATCTTTCCCTCGATTCCCTGCAGGGTGAACAAAGGAACCAGAATGATGGCGATGATCATCACCGAAAAGGCCACCGGACGCCCCACTTCCTGGACGGCCTCAATGATGACGGTCCGCCGGGGGTCATGCAGGCGATGGGCGAGTTGACGACGGATGTTTTCGATGACGACAATCGAGGCATCCACCACCATGCCCACCGAAAACGCCAACCCCCCGAGGCTCATCAGGTTGGAGCTGAGGCCGGCCCAGCCCATGAGGATAAAGCTGACGAGGAAGGTGAGGGGCAGGGAGAGCACCACAATCAGGGCCGTTCGAAGTTCGGCAATGAACAGGAACAGAATCAGGATCACGAAGAACGAGCCTTCCATCAAGGCGGTCATGACGGTGGAAATGCAGGCCTTGACCAGTGAGGTGCGGTCGTAGAATACATTCACCCGAACTCCCTCGGGGAGGGTGCCGCGTACCGTATCCAGGGCTTCTTTGACCCGGGCGACCACCTCGCGGGAATTTTCGCCCTTGAGCATGATGATCATTCCGGCCACGACTTCGCCGCGGCCATCCCGGGTGACGGCGCCCTGACGGGGCTCGGTGCCGATCACTACCTCGGCCACGTCCTTCACCCGCACGGGGGTGCCATCCATTGCCTTGATCACCAGCTGCTCGATGTCGGGAATATCCTTGAGCAGTCCCACGCCCCGCAAATAAACCTGTTCCCAACCGCTGACGAGGACTCCTCCGCCTGCGTTGGCATTGCCGCGCTCCACGGCGGCGGTGACTTCGGCGACAGTCAGTTTGTATTGGGCCAGCTTTTCAGGGGTCAGCAGGATCTGATACTGCCGGACTGCGCCTCCGAAACTGTTCACCTCGTTCACGCCAGCCACCGGCTTGAGCATGGGGGCCACGAGCCAGTCCTGGAGGGTTCTCAGTTCCATGGCATTGTGCCGGTCACTCTCCAGGGTATATTGGAAAATTTCACCCAAACCGGTGCTGAGCGGGCCCAACTCGGGTTCCGCCCCCGGGGGTAACTGGTCCCTGGCCATGGCCAGCCGTTCGAAGACGATCTGGCGCGTCCAATAGGTGTCCACTCCGTCCTGGAAAATGACGACCACCTGCGACAGGCCTGCCCGGGAGAGGGATCGTACCTGGGTAACCTTGGGAAGACCCCGCATCACCTGCTCCAGGGGATAGCTGATCCGCTGTTCGACATCAATGGCCGCCAGGCCGCTGGCTTTGGTCAGGATCATGACCTGAGTATTGGTGACGTCCGGGAACGCGTCGATGGGGAGGGTTCTCCAGGCGACGAACCCCGCCAGAACCAGGGCGACAGTGCCGAGCATGACCATGAGTCGCTGGGCGAGTACGGCTTTAATCAGGATGTTAAACATGGCAGTGATTCCTTAATCCGCGCAACCGGCGCCCATTTTTTCGCGCAACACATCCGACTTGAGGAGAAAGGCGCCTTCGGTGACGACCTTCTGTCCCTCAACCAATCCCTCCAGGATTTCGATTGAATCGCTGAAGTCTCGTCCTTTTTTTATAGGAGTGCGGATGTAATAGTCATCCTTCAAATGCGTGAAAACAAAGCACTGGCCCTCGTCTTCCAGGACGGCCGTACGGGGAACCGCCAGGACGTCCTCGTTGCGGATCCAGATCAGGGTAGCCTTGCAGAACATTCCGGGCCGGAGCAGTCCTTCCGGATTGGGGATCAGGGCGCGTGCCTTGACCGTGCGGGTGGTTTCATCCATCGTGGCACCGAGAGTTTCAAGAGTCCCCTTGAATCGACGCCCGGGGAAGGCCCGGGTTTCAAGGGTTACCGACAGAGGTGACTTGGCGGCGGCCTCAAGGACGGCGGCGAGGTCGCGCTCGTAGAGATCGAGCCAGACCCAGACAGACGAGAGATCCGACACGATCATGGCCGTCTGGCCGGGTTGAATACGATTTCCGCTGACCGCCTGCTTTTCAATCAGGGTTCCCGCGCAGGGAGCCCGGAGGGGAAGGGTGCGGGGGGACTCTCCCGTGAGGGCGGCCAATTCAGTCTCAGAGAAACCCATGGTCCTGAGAGTATGGGCGGAAGCGTTCCGATCTGCTTTGATTGTTTCATAACGAAGTCCGGCCTCATCCGCCTCTATCTGGGCCGAGACTTTCTGTTCAGCGAGATCCTTTTCCCGCCGGAAGTTGCGCTCAGCTGTCCCGCTCAGGGCTCGATTTTTAACATAGGCGTTGATCGCCTCTCCCAGTTCGGCGCTCTCCAGCTCAGCCAGAATGTCACCGGGTTTCACGAGGGAGCCCCTGTCGCCCCTGACATTTCGGAGAATGCCGGGGACGGGAGGTGAGATGCGGACGGTGCTGTTTTCGTTGAGCCCGACTTCGCCGACTGCGGCGAGTCCCTGTTCGGGTTTCTGACGGGTGGCGGTCCCGAATTGAACCAGAGCCGGACTGTTGGTGCCGGGGATGAGAAGCGCGGGTGCCAGCTTGACCACGCCGGGTTCATACCGGCATTCATCGCAAGTATAAATCAGAATGTTATGCTCGCACATGCGCTTCAGGAGATCGTCTTCGGGCTCCTGTGCGGAAACCTGAAGCAGGGGGGTCAGCAGGCTCAGAATGCCCGCGAATAGGATGGTTGTTGCTCTTGTTGTCATGAAAGTCCTTTCATTAAGGTTTGTTAAAAAAAGTAATTTTCGAGATTTCGCCGGTGAGCCGGCCAATGGCGGCCAGGGTTTTATGGTAGTCAGCCAGGGTATTGATCCATCGGGCGCGGAGACTGACAAAGGAGCGTTCCGCGTCAACCCATTCAAGGTATGAGAATTTTCCCTGCTCGTAGCCGATTCTGGCTTTATTCATGGCATCACGGGAGGCGGGAAGAGCCTTATCGCGAAGAGCCATGATCTCGTGCCAGGCGTTTTCGGTTGCGGCGAGCAGGATCTCATAATCGGCTTGTTGCTGAAGCCTGACCGCCTGTTGAAGCTGTTCGGCGCGTGAGACATCGTGACCGGCTTTTTGAATGCCCGCCCGGTTCCGGTTGAAGAGGGGAATGGGCAGGGTGATGCCGCCCACCCAGGCGAATTCCTCGGTATCCTCGAACCGGCGCAGACCGGCCGAGACGACGACATCGGGATAGGCCATGGCTTTCGCCCGAATTAAGGCGGCGTTCTGGGCGGCGAGTTCAGAGTGCGCCCGGGCAAGGGCAGGGGCGGTGGAAGGAGATTCCGTTGTGGAATCGGGGGGACTCCATTCCTGAACCGAATCAAGTCGTCCCTTCAAGGTAGTGAAATCGGGTTCGGGTTGACCCCAGAGGACAGCCAATCGGCGGTGAGCCAGCCGGGTTTGGCGGCGGGCCTTATCTAATTCCATCTCGCTCAGTGTGGATTCGACTTCAGCCCGTGACGCTTCCAGGGGCGGTACTTTGCCCGCCTGTACCCGTTTTGAAACCAGACGGTAACGTTCCCCGGCAAGGCGCAGGTTCTCCCCGGCAATTACTTCCTGATCCCTGGCTTGCAGGGCTTCCACATAGCGGTCCACGAGGGTTTGCCAGAGTTCAAGTCGGCCGGTATTTTGCTCCGCCAGGGAAAGCGCTGTTCCGGCGCGTGCTTCCGCAACCCGAGCTCCCCGCTTTCCGCCAGTCTCGACGGGTTGGTTGATCAACAGGGTTGTTTCAGCGGAGTCCCAGCCGGAATTCGGTCCGGAACCCCCGAAATTTTCAGCCTCTACCGAAAGCTCGGGATTGAGTCTGGTGCCAGCCTGTGTGGCGGCACTTTGCGATGCCTCCACGTTGTGTTGTGCTGCGGAAAGGGTTGGATTGAACCGTTGGATTTTCTCCCAGGCATGCTCGAATGAAAGCGTGGCGTCGTTGGCTTTCGTGGCTGACGGAAGGCTGAGCGCTACGCCAATGAAAATAAAAAGCTTAGTAAATAAAGTCATAAATCCCCTGAAACGTCATGAATATTAGAGTTGAAGCGGGGTCGTTAGACCTTCACTCCAGAGTAGAGACGGATTGCCGGAGGGATCAGGCAATGGGGGGCCGAAAGATGCGTGAGGCAAAAGAAAAAGCCGTTGAGGCTGGGGTTTTCGGGAAAAGCAGGTGTGTGTCTGAGGGCGAGGGATGAGCAATATCTGACAACGCCACGTCTGCGGGCGAATGTATCACGCAGGAACATTCCAAGGTGCACCCGTCATCATGGCCATGGCTGTCGCAGGGAAGAAGACAACCCAGCAAGGCGATTGCCAGCATGATTCGGATAATGACTGAAACTTTTTTAGACATGCTGGTTGTTACTTTAGGATTTTGCGGGGAGATCGTCAAGGAGGCTGGCGTCTTTCTTTTAGACTTTAATGATTCTGGTTTCTTTTCCGGCATTCACGCCGGAAGATTTTGACAGGTAGAGTTCTGATGAATAGTGGGAAAGTTTTCTCAGTTGGTCGAGGATTTGGGACATGGATTCGAGGGCGGTCTCGCAGTCTGAAATCATCGTGGGTATTTCCTGGGGGGTGGTCGCGTGCTTCATGCGATAGATACACATGCTCATGACCGTGGCGGGTTGTCCCAAGTGATGGCACATGGCCCCAATACTCTCGATCATGACGCGTTGACGTTCCGCTTCGAGTTCCACTTCATGGCGTGTTTTCAGCATCTGGATGCGGTCTTCCGCGATCCTGACGATACGCTCCATATGGTGTTGGACGGCGGCCAGATCGTCCTCATCCTGTGCGAGGGTGACCTGATTGGGAATTCCGCCGTCGGCCAGGGTGCTCAAGTAGCGGCGTAACCGGACGATGTTCACGGGGTACTTGAGAAGGAGGGCGTAGCCCAGCGAAGTCACTATGGCGATCACTACGCCGAGACCCCAGACGGAGATTAACGGCAGGGCGGACCCATCGAGATGGTATTTCCATGCCCAGGCGAGCATCAGCGCCGGGAGGAGGGTGATAAGAGTGGCGGCAACAGTGACTTGTCCCCAAGCCCCCCGTCGCGAGAGGGAGAGTGACTTTTGTTTCACGCGCGGGCGGCGGCTATAATCGTCAAGGATCATGGCTTAAGGGTAAGCCTGCCCCTTACTGGGGTCAAGGTGTTTGATGAGGCTACAGGGGTGCGATTGCAAAATAGTGCACTCGCACCGAATTCAGAAGCCAGAATTCAGAATTCAGAAGTTGTAGGCCAATGAGTTATGTCTGTTATCAGGGAGTTCATTCGAGTTCATTATTTAGGACATCACTTTGGGAATCAGGTAATTGCGTAAGTTGTTGGATATCAATTCTGACTCCTGACTTCTGACTCCTGACTTCT
>CAMDCX010000024.1 GCA_945890715.1 PVC group bacterium
ATCATGACCAATGCCCATGTTGTGTCCGACGCCCGGTTTATTGAGGTCCAACGCGAGGGAGACCCCCGGAAATATCCGGCAACGGTGGCCTTTATCGCCCATGATTGCGATCTCGCCATTCTGCACGTCAAGGATAGTGCTTTTTTCAAAGGCACCCTTCCCGTGGCTTTTGGGAAAACTCTTCCCACCCTCAATGATTCCGTCCTCGCGCTTGGCTATCCCATGGGAGGCGACCGGCTGTCCCTGACCAAGGGCGTGGTCTCCCGGATCGATTACAACCTGTATGCCCACAGCACTGTGGATTCACATCTCGTCATGCAGGTGGACGCGGCCATCAACCCCGGCAATAGCGGCGGACCCGTGTTGTTTGATAACAAGGTGGTGGCGGTTGCCTTCCAGGGTATCATGGGCGCCCAGAACATCGGCTACACCATCCCGCTTCCCGTCATTGAGCATTTCCTGAAAGACATCGAGGATGGCACCTATGACGGGTATCCGGAACTGGGCGTGGAGCACCTGGAAAGCCGGAATCCGGCTCTGCGCAGCGATCTCGACCTTCCCGCCGGGATCAGCGGGATTGTGGTCGCCTATGTGGATCCCTTTGGCGCCGCCGCCGGACTCCTGAAGCCGCGGGATGTGATTCTTTCAATCGACGGAAATACCATCGCTGACGATGGGTCGGTCGGTCTTGATGGAAATAGCGTGGAATATGCCGAGTTCATTGAACGCAAACAATGCACCGAAAAAATCTTCTTCACGGTTTGGCGGGATCGCAAAACAGAGGCCGTGATCGTGCCGCTCACCCGGAAACCGGATCCCTTTATTTTCCGGCAGACTTACGACCGGCAACCCGAATATGTGGTAACAGGGGGACTGGTCTTCTGTCCCCTCAGTCGCGGATATCTGGCAACGCTGGGAAGCGAACTCAACACCCCCGCCGCCCAACGCCTGCTCTATACCTCCCGCTATGCCAAACTTGACAACCTATACAAGGGGCGTAGGCAGTTCGTGGTCCTGGCGGGCCGTCTTCCCCACCCCATTAACACGTATTGCGCCACCCATCTCAACCAGATCCTCGCCTCCGTAAACGGTCAACCAATCCGGGAGATGGGCGACCTTCCCGCCGCCCTGAAAAAAGTCTCCGGCGGGTTTATTGTATTTCGCTTCGAAGGAAATGATAATCCCATGATCATTGACTCCGGAATGCTTCAGAAATCAGACCTTGAGATAGTGGCTCAATACAACATTCCCAATCCCGTCCACATCGAAAAACAGGAGATCGCCCAGTGAGCCCCCTGCTCGCCCCAGTGTTGATCGCCCTGGCCTCAGCCCTCCCGGCCACGGCCCAAGCCGTTTCTCCTCCCCATCAGAGCGTGGTTGAAGTGATCGTCACCGCACAGCGTTTTGATCCCGCTGTACCCTGGAAAAAGAGCAAGCAGGAAACCCGCGCAGGCTACGCCGTGGTGATCGCCGAGGGCCGCCTGATCACGACCGAGGATCTGGTTCGCAACGCGGTACTCGTCGAACTACGCCATCCGGGTGATGCCACCAAGATAACGGCCTCTGTGGTCGAAGCCGATCCCCGGGTGAATGCCGCCCTACTGGCAGCCCCAACCCCCGGGCTGACGCCAGTCGACTGGGCAGAGGAGCCCGTGAAGCCCGGCTCCAAAATCCAGCTCGTGCAATTTGACGATGCCGGCCAGCGGCAAAACGGCGAGGGACGTATCACCGGAATTGAGGTGGCCGCGCTCCCCTCCTCCGTCCACAGCCTCCTGACCTTTCAGGCCTTGACGGATCTTAAGTTGGAACGTGTCGGGGCACCGGCATTTCATGATGGCCACCTGATTGGACTGGTCATGCAATATGACGAAGCCAGCCAGACCAGTGTGGTTCTTCCCGCCATCGTTCTCAAACGGTTCGTGGAAGATGTCGGGCATCCTCCGTATCGGGGCGTCGCGGTGGCGGGACTGATGTGGACCCCTCTCATCGAGCCAGTTAAGCGCCACTATCTGGGGCTCCCGAACGATGGCCTGGGCGTGATGGTATTGCGAATCATTCCGGGCTCCAGTGCATCGGGAGTCCTCCAGGCAGGCGATGTGATTCTGTCCTGGGACGGATACCCCATTGATTCCCAGGGCTACTACACTGATCCCGATTTCGGAAGACTTCAGCTGGTTCACCAGATTTCGGGGCGTCGGCATCCGGGTGACACCCTATCCGTGACGCTCTGGCGGAACCAGAAATCTGAAACTGTTCAGCTGAAACTCGACGCTTATGATGATTCACGAGCCCTGGTGCCTCTGAACATCGAGGGAGAACAGGCCGAATATCTGGTTGAGGGCGGTCTGATCATCCGTGAACTCTCAGCCGATTATCTTTTCGCCAGAGGCCCCCAATGGATGATCCACTCCAATGCCCGGCTTGTGACTCTCTACCTGACTCGCGCTCTGGCTCCTGAAAAACCCGGCGCCCGGATCGTGATCCTCTCCGTCGTACTACCAGATCCAATCAATGTCGGATATCAGGAGATTCGTGACGAAGTCATTCTCCGCGTGAATGGAAAACCGGTGTCAAATATGAGTGAATTGTTTGCCATTCGGGATCGCGACCAGGGAATTACCCGGATCAGCACACAAACGCTGGGAGTGGACCTGATGCTGGACAAAACCGCCCTGGATGAAGCCAACCGCCGCATCGCCAGAACCTACCGGATACCAAAGCTGGAACACCGGAAACCCCGTCCTCCCGTCGGCCCCTTGCGCACACCCGGCGCGATCAAATAACATAACTTATCGAAGCCCGGGATTCCTGATCCCGCTCATCCTTAACCAGTTTCTTCAACGTGATACCGGCCATGGTTGCCTTGATCGACTCTTCAACCTGCTTCCAAACATCCCGCGTCACGCAAACCGAACTTCGGGAACACCCCTCGGGAGCATCCACGCAATCCACAACACAAACAGGGCCTTCCAAAGCCGTGACCACATCCAACAAGGTGATCTCATCAATATCCCGTGCCAGCGTATAGCCGCCTTTTGCGCCTCTAGCGGAAGCAACAAATCCGGCAGATTTCATGGGATTGATGACCTGCCAAAGATACTTTTCCGAAATCTCCTGTCGCTTTGCGATATCACGCAGAATAACCGGCCCATGATCCTGATGCGTCGCAATATCCAAAAGCACCCTCAGCCCATATCGTCCTTTTGTAGAGATTTTCATAGTTCATCCTTCAATCTTAATCTGGTTTGATTTTTTGAATACTATCACAAGTAAGTTGATAGAGTAAAGAAAAGTTAAAATTCTCATCGCTTGTTGACAAAATTTAAAAAATACATTACTTTGTCTATCAAATGAGTAGAGTAATAATCAAGTCGAGTCTGGCAACACGATTGGCTCAGGCGGGAAATCGAAAAGATCCCATCACGGGGGCTATTTCGGTTCCTATCTATCAGACAGCCTCATTTGGTCATCCTGGCTTGGGACAAAGCACGGGGTTTGACTATTCACGGACTTCCAATCCAACACGCCTCGTTCTGGAAGAAATTTTGGCCGACGCGGATGGAGGAGTTAAGGGATTCGCCTTCGCCTCGGGCCTCGCCGCCATTGATGCCGTACTTCATCTCTTCCGCAGCGGCGATCGGATCATCGTAACGGAAGACCCCTATGGGGGAACAGTCCGTCTCTTTGAACAGGTCTTCCGCCCTCTCGGACTGGACGCGATCTATGTGGACACGTCCAACCTGAACGCCGTCCAGGAGGCTTTGCAATCCCCGGGAATCAAGGGCATCTTCATTGAAACCCCAACCAATCCCCTTTTAAAAATCGCCGATATCCGCGCCATAGCGACATGGGCTCGCGCCGGGAACATCCTGACCATTGTCGACAATACCTTCCTCACCCCGGTGCTTCAGAAACCCATCGTCCTGGGAGCTGACATCGCGGTCTACAGCGCGACGAAATTTCTTTCCGGCCATAATGATGTTGTGGCAGGCGCCGTGGTGGTTCGCACCCCAGAACTGGCTGAGCGAATCGGCTTCTACCAAAATGCCATCGGAAGCATCCTTGGCCCCCAGGATTCCTGGCTGGTCATTCGGGGGCTGAAGACACTCCCTCTTCGCCTTCAGAAACAGCAGGACAATGCCCTTCAGATTGCCACTTGGTTAACGTCCCATCCTCATGTGAAGCTCGTTCGTTATCCCGGGCTTCCACACCATCCCGGACGGGATATTCTGGATCGGGAGAACCTTGGCTTCGGCAGCATGATTTCTTTTGAAATTGACGCGGCATCCCGGGTAGCGGACATTCTTTCAGGAGTCAAAGTCTTCCTGTTTGCAGAAAGTCTGGGAGGCGTGGAATCGCTCATCACCTACCCTGCCGTCCAGACCCATGCCGACGTGGATTTGGCAACGCGTGACCGACTTGGCATCAACGACCGGCTGTTGCGCCTGTCGGTCGGGATCGAGGATGTGAATGATTTAATCCATGACTTGGAGACGGTCCTGTGAACACCCGCACAAAACTGATTCATTCGGGAAAAGACCGTGACCCCTATACCGGGGCCTCCAGTATTCCCATCTACCAGACCTCAACATTTGCCCAACCGGATCCCGAGCATCCGGGTCCCTACGACTACGCCCGCAGCGGAAATCCAACCCGTGAGGCCTTGGAACACTCCCTGGCCGTACTGGAAGGCGGTACTCATGGATTCGCCTTCTCCTCCGGCATGGCCGCCACCTCATCAGTGCTTCTCCTGTTCAAGCCCGGTGACCATCTGGTGGTGGGACAAGACATCTACGGCGGAACTTATCGAGTTTTGACCGGCCTGTTCAAACAATGGAAACTGGAGGTCACCTTCGCCGACAGCACCAATCCCGAATCCATTCGAAAGGCCATCACACCCTCCACCCGCGCTTTGTTTGTGGAAACCCCCACCAATCCCCTGCTTCACATCACCGATCTCCGAGCCATGGTGAAAATTGCACGCGAACACACCCTGCTGGCCATCATCGACAACACGTTTATGACCCCGTACTTGCAGCGCCCCCTGGAATTCGGCTTTGACATTGTGGTTCACAGTGCGACCAAATTCCTCGGCGGCCACAGCGATTTGATTGCCGGCGTAGCCGTCACCCGCGAGGCAACCGTGGGACATCACCTCCGTGCCATCCAAAATGCCTTTGGCGCCATTCTGGGTCCCCAGGACTCATGGCTGGTGCAACGCGGCATCAAAACCCTGGGGGTTCGCATGGACGCCCAGCAGAAAACAGCAGGCACCCTGGCAACCTGGCTGAGCAGTCATTCCGCCGTGGGCGCCGTTCATTATCCCGGCTTGCAGAATCATCCCGGCCGCGCCATTCATGAAGGCCAAGCCAGCGGCAGCGGCGCGGTACTCTCCTTTGAACTTCAAGGAAAGCCAGAGGTTCTCCGCCTTCTTAAGCAAACAAAACTCACGCTTCCCGCCGTGAGCCTCGGTGGCGTGGAAAGCATCCTGTCCTATCCGGCCATGATGTCGCACGCCGCCATGCCCCGTCCGGAACGCCTCGCACGAGGTATCACCGACGGCCTGGTCCGGCTCTCCGTGGGGCTGGAAGCAGCAGATGATTTAATCGCGGATTTGGATTCCGCGCTAAAGATAACATCCGAATAGAAAGATGACGCAAATGAGCAAAGTATATGACGACAACTCCCAATCCATCGGAAACACCCCGCTGGTCAAACTGAACAGCATCACAAAGGGCACGAAAGCCACGATCCTGGCGAAAATCGAAGGCCGCAATCCAGCTTACTCCGTCAAATGCCGTATCGGGGCAGCGATGATCTGGGATGCCGAAAAGCGAGGCATCCTGAAACCCGGCGTGGAGATCATTGAGCCCACCAGCGGGAACACCGGTATCGCACTGGCCTATGTCGCCGCCGCGCGGGGCTACAAACTAACCCTGACCATGCCCGAGACCATGAGCATTGAGCGACGGCGCGTCCTGGCGGCTTTCGGGGCCACCCTGGTTCTCACACCGGGTGCGGAAGGAATGAAGGGCGCCATTAAGCGGGCCGAGGAGATCGCCGCATCGGATCCTGCCCGGTATTTCCTCCCTCAGCAGTTCAAGAACCCGGCGAACCCGGCCATTCATGAGGCCACCACGGGCCCGGAGATCTGGAACGACACCAATGGCCAGATCGATGTGCTCGTCTCGGGCGTCGGCACCGGCGGAACCCTCAGCGGTATTTCGCGCTACATCAAAAATACCAAGGGTAAAAAAATCATCTCGGTGGCCGTGGAACCCAGGGAAAGCCCCGTCATCAGCCAGAAACTGGCCGGTCAGGATCTGAAACCCGGCCCGCACAAAATCCAAGGAATAGGCGCCGGATTCATTCCCGATACCCTCGACCTTTCCATGGTGGATCGCGTTGAACAGGTGGACAGCGCCGAGGCGGTCGATTTTGCTCGCCGGCTCGCCAGGGAAGAGGGCATGCTGGTGGGGATTTCATGCGGCGCGGCAGCGGCGGCGGCCGTGCGACTGGCCCGCCTCGATGAATTCGCGGGCAAGACCATCGTCGTGATCCTTCCGGATTCAGGCGAGCGCTATCTGTCCACCGTGCTTTTTGAGGGAATCGGCTGATAGAAAACTTTAAAAAAAGGAACAAATCATATGAGCATCACCACCAATAAAATCGAAACACTGGCTCTTCATGCGGGACAGGAGCCTGATCCAACAACCTTATCGCGCGCCGTGCCGGTTTACCGGACGAGTTCGTATGTTTTCAAGAACGCGGAACATGCCGCAAATCTGTTCGGGCTCAAGGAACTGGGAAATATCTACACCCGGCTGATGAACCCGACCCAGGATGTGCTGGAGAAGCGGATCGCCGCGCTCGAGGGCGGAGCGGCCGCCCTCGCCGTCGCCTCCGGTACCAGCGCCATCTTCTACTCCATCATCAATCTTTGCCAGGCCGGTGATGAATTTGTTTCCGCCAACAACCTCTATGGCGGAAGCTATACCCAATTCCATGACATTCTTCCCCAGTTGGGAATCAAATGCATTTTCGTGGATCCGCGTGACCCGAAAAACTTCGACAAGGCGATTACTCCCAAAACGAAGCTGGTGTTTGTCGAGACAATCGGAAATCCCGTCCTCGATGTCGTCGATATTCCTGCGATTGCCAAGGTGGCTCATGCTCATGGGCTCCCTCTGGTGGTGGACAGCACCTTCAGCACCCCCTTCCTGCAACGGCCCATTGAACAAGGGGCAGACATCGTGGTGCATTCCCTGACCAAATGGCTTGGCGGTCATGGCGCCGGCATCGGCGGCATTGTCGTGGATTCCGGAAAATTTGACTGGACCAGCGGGAAGTTCCCCTTGTTGTCAGAACCGGATGCCAGTTACCACAACATTCGTTTTGCGACGGAACTGGGTCCTCTGGCGCCATTGGCGTTTATTCTGCGGATGAGGCTGGTGCCCTTACGGAACCTCGGCGCCTGTATTTCGCCGGACAATGCCTGGTTATTCTTGCAGGGCATTGAAACTCTGGCGCTCCGGATGGATCGTCATTGCCAGAATGCCCTGGCGGTTGCGGATTACCTGAAACACCATCAATCCGTCACGTGGGTCCGGTATCCGGGCCTGACGGATGATCCGTCTCATGGAATTGCCCGCAGAGTCCTCTCACGCGGCTTCGGCGGCATGGTCGTGTTTGGCATCAAAGGCGGGGCCGAATCCGGACGGAAGTTCATCGACAATCTCAAGCTCTTCTCCTTACTGGCGAATGTGGGCGATGCGAAAAGTCTGGCGATTCATCCGGCAACCACAACCCATTCCCAACTTACCGAGGAGCAGCAGCGTGAGGGCGGCATCACACCCGAACTCGTACGCCTCTCTGTCGGCATCGAGCATATCGATGATATTCTCGCCGATCTTGCCCAGGCCCTCAAAACGGCAGGCTGATTGAAGCAAGTCGGTGAACGGCAATCTTTGACAGAGATCTGTAATGGGTCATTGGTCGCGCAAGGAATTCAGAAGCGGGGTTCGGCCGACCCAGCGGATCGCAAGTTCGATCCAGAGAAGGTGGAACAGAATGATCCCCGCCAGGAAGGCCAGCATCGTGGTCACGGGCAAGGCGATGCCCGGCTCATGCAAATTGGGCCACATGGCCGCCAGGGAGGAAACGACTCCGACCGCCAGTCCGAGACCCAGCATCAAACGGTGTTCCCCCGTGATCATCTGGCGAACCTGTTGATCTGAATAGCCCACCGCTTTAAGCAAGGTGAATTCCGCTCGCCGTTCCCGAATCGCCCGCAATACCACAATCGCCATGCCCGCACTCCCTAACAGCAACCCCATCCCCCCCAGCACCAGGAACATGGCCATATAGGTCGACTCTACCGTATGAAACTCCTTCAACCGATCCACCGACGGAATCATAGTCAACCCGAACTTCCCGAGCCGCCGCGCCAGCCCCTCCCGTGCCCCCTGCTCCTTCCCCTTCGGAACATCCGCCAGCACCATCCGGGCTCCGCTCTCCGACGGATAGCGTTCTGAAAACGCAGCAACTGGAATCAGGATCGATCCCTGAAAAACCGATACCCGCACGGGTAAGGCCCCCACCAGCTTGACTTTGAACACAACGCCCCGTTCGTCCTTGAGCCGCAAAACATCTCCCACCTTCTTCTGCAACCCCCACTGTGCCGTATTCAAATCGCCCGCCAATCCCGGCACACACCCGTCCACAAGAGGATCCCGGAGAAGAGACCACTTTGCAGAAAAGGCACCGCGCGACTCCAACGCCGCCGGATCCACTCCCAGCAGGCGCGGCAACTGCGCCCGGTTCAAGTTCAGACAACTCGCGTCATCGCCGTCCCGCACCTTGATCGGCAGTATCTCCACCCCCATCAGGTCAGGCTCCTGATCAAATCGGAGTTTTTTCAAGCCTGCAGGACTCGTAAGATCGGCAAGAATGGGAATGGATGATTCCCCATACAAGGCGAACCCACCGGTGCCAGAAAACCGTTCGCTGGCCCCTTTCTCGATATTCTCCTGCATCGAGGAGACCGCAAACACCATGAAGCAGCCAACCGCCAGAAGCCCCATGACAGTCAGGCTCCGACTCCGGCGTCGTCCGAGATTGCGAACACCCAGCGCGGTTAGAGTAAAGTCCCCCTGTGCCCTTGACAACCGGATGAGATAAAGCCGGATGAAACCCAACAGGGAGATTAACAGCAAACTACCCGCCGAAAAAAAGAGCTCGGCTGGATTTTGCGGAGGGTTCAAAAAACCAAGAACAACAAGAACTCCCGCGACGGCAAGGCAAAGGCAAGGGGAAATGAGCCCCCATTTGATGCTAAATCCTTTCGAGGTGGACCGCGACCTCCGGGCGCGGTCAGCACTTATCATGCTCTCCCTTAGTCCTGACGCCGCCCTGAGGTCGGCGTCCACCAAAGAATCTGTGAGTAATTCCCTCGCCGGGCGGGCCGTCTGCCGCCTGGTTGCCACCCCCAGCGCGATCATCGCCATGGCGATTCCCGCCCCCACTCCTTTCAGGACGGTCAGGGGTTCGGCATGGAATCGAATGGCCGTTGAGGCCACCGCGCCCTGCCAGGGATGACTTAAGCCCCAGATCAGAGCTTGGGTATAGAGCACACCCAGTCCGGCGCCCAACACGCCGCCTGCCCCGGCCACCCACAATCCTTCCCGAATCAGCATCCATCGAACCCGGGCGGGCGTAAACCCGACGGCCAACAAAATCCCAGTCTCCCGGGAGCGTTGCTGAATGGAGAAGGAAAACAGGAGTGCCGTCAACATCAGGGCGGAAATCATCACAAACCCGCTCATCCCGAGAAAGAGCTGACCAAAGTCCAAAGCCTCGCCCGCCGCCTTAAGCGCGAGGCGACGAACCGGCGTGAAGGTGAATCCCAGTTCACCCGGATCCAGGGTCTTCAGTAGAAATGCCCCGAGCGTAGCCGGTTCATTCGTGCCAACTCTGAACCGGATCGCCGTCAGGTCGCCAAACCGGTTGGCCCACATCGCCTGCCCGGCCTTCAAGGTTACAAACGCCTTGGGGGTATCGCGAAACTCCTCCCAGTACGCTTCGTTGGGCTTGTTTTCCATTTTTTCGGGATCCAGCGGCATGCCAATATCCCAGTCCGCACAACGGCCTGCATCCGTCAGCCCCGGAAAACGGGGAGCCAGTTCCCGTTCTTGGATCAAGGACTCCATCGGAAGAATGCCACACACCCGGAATACCCGGCTGGTCTCCACAAATTTACCCCACGCTGTAAACTCATAGTAGGCCACCCTGACACGATCCCCCTCCTTGAGAACCAACTGATCAGCCATCCAGCGATTAACAGCAATCTCATCATCCTTCAGGCCGGGAGGGACTGCTCCCACCCCGGCCACAGGATCCATGGCCATGACAAATGAGTACGGCGTGGAACGTGAATGAGTGCCCCCCACACTGGAGATTGAATTGACCAGATACGTCAGGGCACCCGCCGAATTCCCTATTCTCGCTGCCGCTCGTCCCACAGCCGAGTCCAGCATGATCCGGTCACTTTCCAGCTGATACCACATATTATCACGACTCGTTCGCCAAACTAACCCCAGGTCATTCAAGCGCCATATCTTCCTGAGAGCGGCATCGAAATCCCCGTCGCCCGCAAGCAGCAGATTTACCCGGCTCTCCACCCCTGCCAATCTCTGGAGGCTCCCCAGATTGACAAAGGCGGTGCAGGGAACGATCTGGTTGGCCGTCAGGCTGAATCGGCCGGATTGCTCGTCGCCCCAGATCGCGACGACCGTGAAAGTGCCCCGCACCGTTTCGTCCCCTTTTCGAGACGATAGCGGGGCGTCATGGGGAAGCAGGGATGGCTTGCTAAAGCGTATGGATACTGAGTCGCCTGGCTTAACGCCAAGCTCCGTAGCGAGTTTGGCATTAAGGGCAACTCCGTCTTCGGGAACTCCCTTCCCCTGCCCGCCGGTAAGTCCCTGGAACCGCTCATCCACCCCGACAATCTGGATGCTATTGACCTGCCGTTCCTCCGGACCGAGGGCGACGCCGCGAAAAACCAGGGCTGGCGCCATGGCGATGGAGGTTTCAGACTGCAACCGGTCGGCAAGATCCGCAGGAAAATAACGACCCTTCGTGTCCAAAGCATAATGGGCGCCACCCAACCGGAGCAGTGCCGACCGGGTCAGGGTGTACTGGACGGAGTCCCCCACCAGCAGGGCGCCAACCAAAACCGCCACCGTCAGGGTAATTCCGACCAGAACGCTGAGATGCGACCAGGCATAATACCGCGTGCTTCTCCAACTGAGCAGGAACGTCGTCATGTCAGAGATTCCCCGACACCAACGTGCCGTCGACAAGCGTATAAAGACGATCCATGCGCTGGGCCAGCGGCAGGGAGTGGGTGACCACAATGAGGGTCGTGCCCTGCTGCCGGTTCATTCGAATCAGCAGGTCAGCCAACGACTCAGCCCCCACCCGATCCAGGGAGCCGGTCGGTTCATCGGCAAGCAAGAGCTGGGGCTGGTTGATCATGGCGCGTACCACCGCCACCCGTAACTGCTCACCACCGGAAAGCTGGCCTGGCCGATAATCCAAACGCGGCGAAAGGCCGACCTGATCCAGAAGGTCCCGAGCACGGGTTTCTGCAATCTGAATCGATTCAGATCGAGAAATCAGGGTCGGGACCAGGACATTTTCGAGGACAGTACACTGGGGTAAAAGGTGATGTTGCTGAAACACAAAGCCGATTTTCCGGTTCCGGATGGCCGCTTTTTCAACCTCCCCCAGCCGCCCCAACTCCTGTCCCTCCAGAATAACAGATCCGGCGGAGGGGAAATCGAGCGTCCCGATGATGTTCAGCAGGGTGCTCTTCCCGCACCCCGAAGGCCCGACAATGGCGATGGATCGACCCGCTTCGACTTCCAGGGAAATGGATTTCAACACCTCCACCGTGCCCCCGGATGGCGCAGGGTAGCTCTTGGCAATGTCCTTCAAGATTAAGATTGGCGCTGTCATCATACTACCCCCTCACCCCAAACAAAATCAGAAATCCGTCATCCGTCCCCACAATAACCCCGGCCCCGGTGATCGCCGGCGATGTCAGGGAGTCGGCCGCTTTGTTGGACCATATCGGCTTTCCGGTGGCGAGGCTGAGCAGGAACAGCGTCCCTTCCGAGGACACCACCACCTTGTCCCCGGCAACAAGGGGCGAAGACGGCGTTCCCTCAACTTTGGCCGACCACATCGTATTCCCGGTTTTTCGATCCAGACAATACACCCGGCCATCGCTGGCTCCCACAACCACCCTGTTGGAGGTCACGGCGGGAGTGGTAAAAACCTCATTACTGGCACAGCGACTGGACCAAACGATTCTCGAACCGGAACTATCCGCACACACTACGGAACCATCCCGCGTTCCGATAAACGCCTGATGGCCATCCACCGCCGTACCACCCGCCATGGGGCCGCGGTCGCCCAGCATAATCGCCCCGATCGATTTTCCGGTGGCAAGGGACAGGATATGAATCGCCGAATCACAGGCACCGAACACCGCCACGCCGGGGCCCACGGACGGCGGAGTGTCGCACCGCGATACAGACTCCGAAGCCCAGATCAGGCGGCCATCCCCCAACGCGAGACATTTCAGAACACCGTCATTGCGCGACATTACCAAGACATTCGTCGCCGCGCCGTCTTTCGCCGTCATCCAGTTCGGGGATCCAAGAAGATCCTCTCCAATTTTCTGCTTCCATCGCACCGCACCACTGCCGGCATCAAACGCATACAGAACACCCTGGTCGGTGCCGACGAACACCATCCCGGCAAGGCACAACGGCGGAGTGGAAAAGGATTCCTGTGATTCCGTGGCGGGATTAGCGGGTTTCCCGAGCGATACCGACCAGACCCTCTTACCCTCCAAATCAACGGCAAGCAGTCCGCCCTTTTCAACCGCCACAAATATCCGTTCCCCGCAGACAACAGGCGGGGAAGCCACCGGGGCGCTCAGCCGACATCGCCATCGCACCCCAAGCGATTCCGACAACGACACCGTCGACACACCCCGCAGTCCGGAATCCCCATGGTAGATCGGCCAATCGTCCGACGCACCTGCCGTCGCCAAACCCGTCATCATCACGACAAACACACTAACTAATGTTCTCATACACCCCAATCATAGCATCCGCCGTCTTGGTAACATTGAACCGCTCAGACACGGCCTTACGCCCCGCCTGACTCAACCGGGACCACCGGGCCTCGTCCAGCAGGAGTGCCTCGAGTTCACGAACCAGCGCCGCAGGGTCGTCAGGATCATAAGAGACACCCCCGCCGGTCGCCTCAATAATTTCAGGAGAAGCGCCCATCCGGGGCTGAACAACCGGCACGCCACTGGCCATGGCCTCCAACATGAACATCCCGAAAGCCTCGGGATGCGGCATCGGAACCGACAACACCGTCAGCGACTGAAGAAACTCACGTTTGGTTTTCCGGTCGAAAACCGGACAGAACTCCACCGCATCGAGCAGGTTTTTTGCCGCCAGCTTGTCTCTAAGTCCCGCCAGAAATTTGTCATCCTCGGGAGTCTTTCCGCCCGTGATTTTCAGGGTCACCGCCCCAACCAAGCCTCGCTCCCGGATTTGGATAAAAGCATCAACCAAGGCTCCAAGCCCCAGGGATTCGGACATTCGGGAAAGATAGCCGATGACAGGCTGACCGGGATTCCACTGCGCCTCCCCGTAAGAATCCGCACTGACACCGATGGGAATCACGTGAAACTTGCTGGCGGGAACACCCTTTAGCCGATCCTGCATCACCCGGTTATAATACTGGCTAACAGGAATGAAGGCGGCGATATCAGTCGCTTTTTCCGTCATCAAAGCCCAGGCCTTGCGCGCCGCCACAGGCTCCATGGAATCAATCCAGGAGTCCTCATCCTGCAAAGTGCAGACAACCGGCACGCCCACTTCCCGCCGGATCCGGCCGGCCAGACCGAGCAGCAGGGCATTGGAAAGATGAACCAGATCGGGTTTCTCATCGTGCTTCAACCAGGAAACCAGGCGGTCCAATTCCTCCCTTTGCCCCCCATTCTCGCCGTTCAGAACGGATAGCGTCATCTCCTCAAGGCCATGCGCCTGAGTGGTCCCCGCCCGTTTGGCAACCCAGGCCAGGAGTCGACGTGAATCCAGATGACTCCGGAACCATTTCGGAAGCAACCGGAACCAGGGAAACATCTGGGCAAGGTAGACCCCCACGGCACCGTAAAACACCGGACTATGCGGCGCCCCCATATCCTCGCCTTCCGTAAAAAGCGGCAAATACATCGGCACCAGAACCACATCATGCCCCCGCGCCCGCAAGGCCATAACCAGCTCCTTATCACGCATGCAATTCTGGCAATAAAACACATCGCCAGTACCGGGAATGATGTGAACAATTTTCATCTTCCTACAACACAAGAAACCACTTGTTTCCCTTCAAAGCCTTGTCAAAGGTCACCGTATGCGTGGCCCCGAACCGGCCATTGGCACGACCAATCAGATAGTCCGAGAAATCCCCCTTGCCGGATCGATAATCACCCCATGCACTCCACACGATCTCCTTATCAAGAATCGTGAATTGGGCCGTGCGCAAGATCCGATCAAGCGTCGCAGCCACTTCACTCCGGTCATAGTCATAGGCTGATTCCAAAACCCACACAAGCTCGCACAGCACGACAGGATGGATCAGAAGCTTCTCACCCTTCGTCAAGGCTTCCTCAACGATTTTGGAGGCCTTTCCGGCCTGACCCGGGTCATCATTCGTGAGATAGCGAACGAGGACATTTGTATCCAACCCGGTCACGCTCCTGATCCTCCCCGCTGCCGGACCGCCTGCCGCATGGCATCCAGTGAGACCGGCTTGCGCCCAGGCTTGTAAAGAAGGCCCTTCAGGCTCCGCACATCCTCGATGGCGGGACGCATCAGCACCTCTCCGCTTTCCTTAACGAGAAAGTCCAAGGTGTCGCCGGGATGCAGATGCAAATAATCCCGGATCGGCTTGGGAATCACCAGTTGCCCTTTGCTTGTCAGCGTTGCAGTCGCCATAAACCCGACCTCCTTACATAATTTGTCGATTTCTTACATCATGGTAAGATTACTTAAAGACCCTGTCAAGCATCAGCCTTCCACGCCAGGGCTCCGGTCGGGCAGTTGCGAACGCAATCGGCAGCGGCGCTGCCCAGGGCGGATTTCAGCGAATCGCCGAAGGGAACGCCCACAACGGTTTCGTAGCCGCGCCCCAAAAACGCCAACCCGGAAAGGCGCACACAAATTCCGCACTTGATGCATTTGCCGGGCTCAAAGATGACTTGAGGCGACACGGTTTTTACGAACTTAGTCCGGGAACTTCCCGTAAAAACCTTCTGACTGGCCCCATACTCGACGGATAAGTCCCGCAACTTGCAGTGCTTCGCCTTCCGGCAATCACACTGCAGGCAGCGTCGGCTTTCCTGAACGGCCTTGTCTGTCGAATACCCTGCCCCATGTTCGCCTTCGGGCTCGACACGGGTGCCTGGATCGGCATCCTTCATCATCTCCCCAATCTCCCCTTCCTTGAGTTGTCCAAGCCGTGATTCAAATGACTTTTCAAGGCCCACCACGGGTCTACCACCCAGCCACTGGTCAATGGCGCAGGCAATCGACTTTCCGTGCGCCACGGCACGAACTGACATCTGCCCCGCATGCACCACTTCGCCGCCGGCGAAGATCATGGGATCCGAGGTGCGGAATGTACCCGTTTCAACCTTGACGCCCCGACCATCCGATTCAACCGGCCATAAATGCCATGAGTCGCCATGTGTTCTGCCTGGTGTCAGCACGATGGCATCATAATTAGCCTTCAACCGCTGAATCCCCGCACCGGGCTCAATCCGGGTGTTCATTTGAAAAAGTACCCCGAGTTTTCGAATCACATCGATTTCACGATCAAGGACATCCATCGGCAACTTATCGCGCGCGACCCGGTACCGAAGTTGTCCACCGGGTGCCTCATGCTCATCGAGCACCGTGCAGGCATAACCCGACCGGGCTAGATAGAACGCCGCCGCAAGCCCCGCCGGGCCTGCCCCGATGATGGCGATGCGTTTATCAGGCGCCGACGCCGCCCGGCTTGTCCGCCGTAGCCCTTCAGGCGAAGGAGGAACGTCGGCGTCCACCTTTAAGGCCTCATCCGCTGCAAACCGCTTCAACAAACAAATCGAGACGGGGGCGTCGTGGTGTCCCCGGCGGCAGGCTTTCTCGCAGGGGGCGGGGCAGATCCGGCCCAAAACGGCCGGAAGTGCGATCCGATCCGTGACGGTTTCGTAGGCCTCTTTCAACTGACCCCCCGCAATCTGGCGGATCATCAGGGGAATATCCATGCGAGCCGGACAGGTTGTTGTACAGGGCGCTTCACAGTCACCTGAGTGTTCGCTTAGTAGAAGATCCAGGATCTTCTTCCGCTCCTGCCGCACCTCGTCGGAGTCGGTCGTGATCACCATTCCCTCCATCACAGGCGCACTGCAGGAGGGAATCAATCGGCCAGTGACCTCGTTCTTGACCACACAAATCATGCAGGAGGTGAAAGCAGGCTTTCCCGGAAGATGACAGAGCGTGGGGAGGGTGATGCCAAGACCTCGTGCAGCCTCCAGCACAGTCACCCCGTTTTCGACAGTCACGGAACGTCCATTAATCGTCAACTGCGGCATACTTAACCCACTTCCTTATCCACTGACACTCCTGGCGACCCCAGAACCACGGCGTTCGACGGACATACCTGGCGACAGGAATCGCATTTTGTGCATTTGTCCTGCTGGATTTCGTGCTTCCGGTAGGGCGCCGGAGTAATGGCCTCCACCGGACAGATCTGGGCGCATTTCGTACAACCGATACAGTCCTCCGTAATGGTGTAGGCAACAAGTTTCCGGCATTTCAGGGCCGGACATCGCCCCTCCAGGTGAGCCTGATACTCGTCACGGAAATGCCGGATCGTGGACAGCACCGGATTGGCCGCCGTCTTACCCAATCCACACAAGCTCCCGCCCGCCGTGGTGCGAGCGAACTCTTCCAATCTTTCAATATCCCCCTTCACGCCCCGCCCCTCGCACAGCCGTTCGAGAATTTCCAGCATCCGCTTTGTCCCCACCCGGCAAGGCGTACACTTGCCGCAGGATTCATGCTGGGTAAAGGTCATGAAATAGCGGGCCAGATCCACCATGCAATCGGAATGATCGAGCACCACCAGACCGCCCGACCCCATGATGCACCCTTCGGCAGCAAGAGATTCGTAGGTCACCGGGGTATTGCCCAGTGAAGCAGGCAAACAGCCACCCGACGGGCCACCAATCTGCACCGCCTTGAACCCACGCTCATCGGGAGTTCCCCCGCCGATTTCATTAACAATATCCCTGACTGAAATTCCCATGGGAACCTCAATCAGGCCGCCCCGCACGACTTTCCCCGCCAGGGAAAACACCTTGGTGCCCCGGCTCGACCCAGCTCCCATTTCCTGGAATGCCCCGGCACCATTACGAAGAATCCACGGCACCATGGCCAGGGTCTCCACATTGTTGATCGCGGTGGGTTTTCCCCACAGTCCACTCTCGGCAGGATAGGGAGGACGGAATTTCGGCATGGCACGCTGTCCCTCAATGGAAGCCAGCAAAGCCGTTTCTTCGCCGCTCACAAAAGCCCCGGCCCCTTCCACAATCTTGAGCGTCAGATCAAAGCCGCTGCCCAGAAGTGACGAACCGAGCAAGCCGTCCGACTCCATACGTGCCAGGGCGGCCCGGATCCGCTGAAGCGCAAGCGGATACTCAGCACGGATGTAGAGAAATCCCTCATGAATTCCCATCGCGTAGGCGGAAATCACAATCCCTTCAAGGACACGGTACGGAAATGACTCCAGCAGCATCCGGTCCATAAACGCGCCGGGGTCGCCCTCGTCGCCATTGCACACCAGATATTTCGGCGAGCCAGGCGCCGCCCGCACCACCGCCCATTTCCGCCCTGTCGGAAAGCCCGCACCGCCACGACCCCGCAACCCCGAGCGAGTCACTTCCTCCACAATCTGCTCAGGCTGTCCGGCCTTCAGACACGCCTTAAGCGCGGTCCATCCGCCATGGGCCGCGTACTCGGTGATATCGAGGGGATCGAGGTCGCCACACCACTCCGAAGCGATCCGTTTCTGTTTCCCCAGAAAGGAACATACCGGAGCGTCACGGACATCCAGGGCGTAACGGCTCACCGGCTCCCAGGTGTCGTCGGTCAGGAGATGCTCCAGCACCGTGTCCACGCCAGCTCGGATCCGGCGCACAATCCCACCGGGCTTCAGATGCCTTCTGACAATCCGGGCCGCTTCTTCCGCCCGGACTTTCGCATAGGTCACCGGTTCCCCGCCGCCGGTAATAATTTGCACCAGCGGGGTCTGATGGCACATCCCGACACACCCCACCGGCTTAATGACCGCCGCGGCGCCCAATCGCTTCACTTCGGCTTCGAGTTCGCGCCTGACGGACTGACTCCCGCCTGCCTCACAACAGGATCCCACACCGATCCGGATTTCCGCAAGCCCCGCGCCTTTCGCCGCAGTCCGGTCATGCCGCTCCGGAACAATACCCCGCTTCTCCAGCTCGAGAAAGTCATGAAGGGCGCGCGATACCGTCTGGGAGGTCAGGTGCCCGTAGGTAATGTCATCTATCTTGATCACCGGAGCGAGAGTGCAGCACCCCAGACAGGCGACACGCTCCAGGGTGAACACGCCATTGGAATCCGTATCCTCCCCCTCGCCCAGTTTTAAATCACGCGCCAGGGCATCCTGAATCAACTCCGATCCCTTGACGTGGCAGGCGGTGCCGTGACAGATGCTGATGATATGACGCCCGACCGGCTTGTGCCGGAACTGGGAATAGAAGGTCGAGACCCCGGCTATGGCCGCTGGCGTAATCTCCGTCAGCTCACAGACCCGACGCAAAGCCGCCTCCGGCAGGTACCGGTACCGTTGCTGAAGCCGCTGGAGAATGGGAATCACCGCCGAGGCGTCACGCCCGAATTCCGCCACAGCCTCATCAACACACTGAAGATCTTCACTCATTTACTTCGCCTTGTTCCCGATGCAAAACAATGTCTTAAGTCCCCGAATCAGAATGCGGTCACCGACGAAAACCGGGGAGCTGTCGCTCGGCTCACCGAGGGTCGCCTTTCCGATTTCCTCGAATTGCCGGCCCGCCTTGAGAATGAATACCGTTCCATTCCGGGCAACGAGATAGAGTTTGTCCCCCGCAAGTCCGGGCGACCCGTAAAATTCCCCATCCAGATTATGATCCCAGACCTTCTTCCCCGTCTTAACCTCCAGGCAGGTAATCAACCCACCGGAATGCGCAAAAAACACCAGCTCCCCGTTACTGACCGGCGAGGACACATCGGTCACCCCATCCTCGGACGTCCAGACCACATGAGTCGTCGTGACATTCCCTGAGCCATCGGGCCGGATGGCGTATATCCGATCCCCGGTAATGGAGGCGACCACCAGACCTCCGGCAAAAATCGGCGATGGCCCGACATCGGAACCGCTGCATTTGACAGCCCAGAGTTCACGCCCCGATGCCGGGTCGTAGGCAATGATCGCGTCATTGGCCATGGTGATCACTTGCGCTCCTTTTCCGGTTTCCACCACCACGGGAGAGGACCAGGAATCGGAAACCTTGCGCAGGGTACTCCAGACGGTTTTCCCGGTCATGGCATCCAGGGCAAGCAGACGGGAAGGACTCCCCTTTTCCGTATCCTGATCATACTGGATCAACACCTTATCCTGATACCAGGCCAGGGACGAGGAATGGCCATAACGGTTAAACGGAAGGCCAAGATCGAGCGTCCAGAGGAGCTTCGCACAAGGGTCTATCGCGATCACATCGCCATTGGCAAAAATCGAACACACCAGCCGGTCATCCGTCACCGATGTGGGCGCCGCATAACCGGTATCCTGGAAAATTTCGGGAACTTGTTTCGGTGTTTTGGAAATCCCTGTTGCCTCCATCTTCCAGAGCCGGGTTCCGGTGGCCAGGTCATAACAGTACACCTCGCGCTTTTCGGTGGAGGCACCGGTTAAATAGACCGTGTTCCCCCACACCACAGGAAGACTCATGCCGGAAAGCGGAATCTCGACTTTCCACACAATGCCTGTGCCGGTGGCGCCATCCCAGGCCACTGGAAAATTCGAAGAGGAAGTCACCCCGCTTCCTGAAGCCCCACGGAAAGAAGGCCAGGCTCCTGTGGGAGGGGCGCTATGCGCCGCGACAAACTGAGCAGGAGCCTTGATCGGAGCCGTCGCGGCGCGCAGCGCCCCTCCCACAGGAGACACTTCTTTCGCGATGATCATTACAGTCGCCACGATCACACCACCCGCAACTACGACAGCCCACCGTGCAACGGACTCAGCCTGTAGCGGATCGGGGTCCGGAGGATATTCACGGGGATTAGGCGGCTGACGCCGAAGCCATGCCACGGCTTTCAAACTGAGCAGGGACACGATCATGCCCGTCAACAAAAGAATAATCCCCGTTTTTCGCGATGCCAGTCCGGTGAAGTAGAGATGCCGGACAACCTGATCCAAATCCCTGATTTTATCGGTGACCGCCTGATTGGACGGGCTCGCCTTCACCATCTCCCGCAAGTGTTCCAGTTCGGGCAAATCCAGAGGCGAAGCCATCCTGACGGCCATGCTGTTGGATATCAGAAGAATTCCAATCAACACCGAAAAGGCACAGGACACCACGGCCACGGCACAGACCACTCGGTACAAGGATTGAGATGACTTGCTTTCCAGGCTCATCGTTTCAGCCTTTTCTGTTCCTTCGGGCAGAACCGATAACACCGGGCGCAACTCAGGCACTCGCCCCGATCCGGCTCATAAGTCTCCCGTGACCGCCTGATCGATACTCCCAAAATACTCAGACCGAAAACAAACCCAATCAATCCGCCCAGACAGGCGCCTCCCACACGGAATTGACGGCGCACCGCGTCGGCCTCTGCCCTCAGAATGTGAGGATCACGTCCCCCAGTCCGGAACGCCTCCAACTCCACCGCGTACTGTTTTTCAACAGCCGGATGATTCGAGCGCAGAATCTGATCCAGTTTCACTTTGGCGTTGAGCGGAGCCAGGACTCCCTCCAACCGGAAACCCGCCCCCATCCCGAGACCGGTCAGCAAAACCAGAAGCAAAAGAAGCCATTGCATCCGGCGGACCCCGATCTCGCGGGCCTCGGATACCGGCGAGATGACCGGCACCCGTATGGCATCAAATGGACAGGCCCGCTCGCACAGCCTGCATTGAACGCACTCATCCGGAGTGATCGTGGCGTGCCATTTTGACAGGCGTGAGGCCCAATTCAACAACACCCCATAAGGACACAAAAACCGGCAAAACGGACGAGCCACAAATATCCCCACCAGCAATAAGACCACCCCTGCCAGGAGTATGGAAAGCTCCCCGCTGAGCCGGAATATTGGAACAAAGGGATCATGCCGACAGATAATGAAGGCCGACCCGGTCGCGGCCAGCAGAACCGCCAAGCCGAGATAAACCACGGGAATCATTCCGAGCGCCAGGGATACCGGACGGGGCAATCGAACGGGAAAAAGAATCATCATGTCCTGAATCGCACCGAGCGGACAGACAGCAGCGCAAAATACCCGTCCAAAAAACAGGGCAAACACAAGCGGAAGAATGAAAAAAGCCGCCACACTCAAGGGCAGAACCGCTTCACTCCCGGATAACCAGGCGGCCACATTTTGAATACTCCCAATCGAACAGACGCATCCCTTTCGCCAAAACCCAAAATAAAGGAGCGAAAAGACCGTTAGCAAAAATACACCACGCCGGGATCGCTTCTTCAGAATCAGCCAGGCGGCCAGAGACAAGGCACCCCCAAGAACCAGAACATCCAGCAGTTCCCACGACGCCACCCGCGGAGCTGGAACGCTGATTCCTGGCAAGGAATACCCGCTCTCAAATTGCGGCTGGGGAAACCGGTTTTCCGCAAAGGCCGTCAACACCGGCATCAGCACATACAAAATGAGCACCACCGCTCTCCTCATAACGCCACACTTTCTGCCCCGGGCTTCAAAAGATAGGGTGTGGTCGCCGATACCTGCCGAAAAGCGTCGGAGGGGCAATCCCGGGCAATGGAACACTCATTGCAATTCACACACCGGTCATGACGAACCTGCAGAACGAGCGAACCGTTACCGAACGCCGAGCAGCCCTTGACGCAACGGCCGCACCCGATACACAGCGACTCATCAATGGTGTATTCGTAATAGGGCTCCTCAACAAATTTTCGCCGGATGGCACCGGTGGGGCAAATCTGATTTTCGGCCGCACTGTTGAGAATGGTGGCTCCCGGCTGGAAAAACCCGAAGCACAACCGGCAATAGCCGCACTGCGCGGGCCGGTGGACACACTTCACGGCGGACGACTGGAGCACGCAATGCGTGGCGCATCGGCCGCACTGCGTACATTTCGAGGGATCCAACTGCCAGACCTTTCTGCCTGCGGAAAGAACGGCCGACGAGCAGAAGGCCACATCCGGACAGCCCTTGCAGAGCTTCATCCGCTCAGACCCGCTGGCTGCCTGGCATCGCCGCCCCAGAAGGGTTCGAACGCCCAAGCCCGCCAATCCGACCAACAAGGCCCCACGAAGAAAACTCCGCAGAAATTCACGCCGACTTTGCACAGCGTCTCGTGTCTTCAATTCATTCATGGATAAACCCGTATCCCGTCCGCCGATGGATCCAAAACCAATATCCGGCCCTTCGAATCCACGGCGATATCCAACCCCACACTATCCTTCACCCACTCCTTTTGCCCGGAAATAACACCGAGAAATCGTCCCGCCGGATCATACCGCTTCACCCGGACACTATGCTTTTCACTGGTTACAAAAGAGCCGTCAGGCGCCAAAGCCATATTACTCGGGTTGCAGCATCCGCAAAACCCATCATCCTCAACCGAAGCCCGGCCCCATGCCGATAAGAACCTGCCAGCCGCCGTAAAATGTTCAAGGCGGTGCATGCCGGAGTTGACGGCCCACAGCGAGCCATCCGGAGCGGCCGCAACATCAAAGAATGCACTGGGCAGCACAAATCCTTCAGGGCGCCCCGCAGCATCCTTGTCGCCAATTCGCCCCGACACCTCGCCCGAATGTGTAAACCGCCACACCACCCGGTTCTGGCAATCCGCCACAAATACGAAATTGGATGAAACGGCAATGGACGTGATCATGGTTTTCGGGTGCGGACTTTTCCATGTCGCCTTGCGGATGCCGTCCGGACCGAAGACTTCAACATGATTGTCCAATCCGGCATAGATGTCGCCGTTAGCCGACACCGCAAGCGCCCGCACGGTTCCATGAACGGCAAAGGACAACAGGGACTGGCCAAGGACATCCAGAACTTCAATGCCGGACTTTGCCCCCACGACGATTCTGTCGGATGGCCCAACGGCCAGGGCCGTCACATTGGAGAGGGCGGGCTTGATCCAGCCTGCCCGAGAGCAGGGCAGGCTATTGGTGCCGGTTTTCTTCACGGCACCAACATCATACCGGCATTCCGCCGGGGTCGCACATTGACCGTACCTGACGGGAAGAAACCACCATACGGCCAAACTCAGCAAAATCACCGTCACAAAAAACCATTTAATAAGCGCACTCATTTAAGCCTTTTCTTCTCCCGGGCTTCCAGTCTCTTGATGCTACTCACTGCCGGAATGGATTCCGGCATCGTTCCGCCCAATTCCTTGATGGTTTTTCGAACCTTCACGCCAACCTCATGGTGCGCACGGTTGGCCTGGTCTTTCCCCTTGATATTTTCACGCCGAATCTTCTCCTCGGTTTGAGTCGCCCTGAACAGATTTGCCGCCAGTTCCGTGCTCCCCATATGATCGAGAATCTGCTGGCCCTTTTTAAGCCCCTTGTGCTGATGGATGCCTTCTGCTGTCAACCCACCATAGAGCCCCATATACCCATGGTTCTGGAAAATGGCATAGTCCACGGGCTGAATGACCCCGGCATCTTTAGCCGCGTCGGCAAGCTGCACATTATGCCGACGTAATTCACCCCTCAACAATAGCCGTCTTTCATTCTCAATCGCCTGGTCACCCAACTCCTGCCGCCGGGTCTGCACCGCAAAATACGACTGCCCAAGCGCCACGATCTCCTTGGCAGGATCCGCATTCTGAACAACCAAATAACAAGCATAGCGGGAAAGGAGCGTTACGCTTATTTTTCGCTGCCCCCCCTTACCAATCTCGATCATTTCGGTGATGTCAACGAAATGATCCTCAACCCGCTGGCCACTGTTAAAACACGCCATACGCGCTTTCCCAATGACCTGTTCGAAATTGCGGTAATCCGTGTAATCCAGCACTCCCGCAAAGTCCCGGCTAGACCAAAATTCGTTACCAGCATCATTGACACGCTTGATCCGCTCAAAAGGGGAAACATGTCCGTCGTTCTTTTGGATTTTTTGACTCATGCCTACCCTCATTATATTCTACTTCCGCACATCCAGACACCGCATCGTTCCGAAATCTCTGACCAGAAGGCGACCATCCGCCAAAGCAAGGGGAGCCCAGGCTTCCTTACCATCCAGCACTCTGGCTTGAGCCAACTTCTGATAGCCTTCCGGAGACGCCCGAATCATCGTCAGCATTCCATCGTCATCCAGGATGAGCAATTTTCCGTCAGCCACCATAAATGGACCCAGCCCGAACCGTTCCGCAGCCCCGCTGGTCCAGACGACCCGTCCGTCGGGCTCCATGCACACAGCCTGCTTTCGCATGGCACCGGCATCCGCCGGAAGCACGGTGTAGAGGTAGCCCTGATAAAAAACCGGGGTATGCTGCTCGCAGGCGAAGAGTTTCTTATCCACCTTCCTAAGAAGTTTTACAGAAAACCGCTCTCCCTCCTTCACGATCTGAAACAGGGCGCTCCCCGCGCCGTAGCCGGAGGTGATCCAGAAACGGCCGTCACCCACAGGAACGGGCGTCGGAGCCACAACCGGAACAGTCCACTGATCGGTTTCCCAGAGCACGGTTCCGGCATCCTGTGCTTCCGCAGAGACCCCGACAATCCCGCCAACTGCACAATACAGATACATTTTTTTTCCGGCGAATTCCATCGGCATAACCGAGGAATGAGACATTTTCCATTTCCGGAGATTGGGAGTTTCCCACACGACCTTGCCGGTTTCACAATCCACCCCCGCCAGCAGAACCTTACCCCCCACCCCAAGCACCACCTGGGCACCCTCAATCAGGGGGCATTGGCCGGTATACCACATCGGCACTTCCACGCCCCACTCCCGCTCCAGATCCAGACCCCACTTGAAATCACCCGTTACGGCATCGGCGCACATCACATGACAGCGGGGCCCGATGGTGACCACATAACGATCCGTCACGGCAGGGACGGTTCGCGAAATTCCGTGATTCCGCTTGATCTTGACCTTGTACGAGCGCCGCCAGACTTCACACCCATCCTCCATCGAAAAACATCGGAGCGCATCCGCTCCCGCCGCACCGTCATAATCCAACACATAGGCGCACCCGTTCCGAATCGCCGGACCGGCATATCCTTCGCCGAGCGGAATAGACCACAGGCGGGGCGGGCCGCCCACAGGCCAGGAATCGGCCAGTTTTTCAGACGCTGGCGCCAGATTGTCATGACGCGTTCCACGGAAGGCAGGCCAGGATCCCGGCGCTTGTGAGGGGACCCCGTCATATCGGGTAAAGGTTTCGCCAATCCGGACAGGAGCCTCAGTCACCACTGCGGGCTGAACATCTCCTGCCGTTTCGCCGGGTAGCGGGATCCGCCTGAACGTGGTCACCCCGGAGAGTGTCCCGCGCCACCAGAACAACACAGCCGAGGAAATAAGCACCCCGACCAGAACAATCAGGACAGCCGGAAGAACACTTCTCCCTCGCGGCTCACCCTGAAAGATACCCCGTGATGCCATACGTTCAAGAATCCTACTTGCCCAGATTGAGGGCAACCAGCGTTCCCCTCCTATTTCGACAGTACAGAACACCCCGGCACAAAACCGGCGCCGTCCAACACGTTTTCCCCAACACAGTCCGAGCCGATGACACCTCTTCGTATTTGTCGGGAGACGCCTTGAGTATGAATAAATCCCCGTTTTCATTCAGGGCAATCAGATGATTCCCCGCTGCCGAGAGCGACCCGAACCCGATTTTCTGGCTCCACTTTTCGTCACCCGTTTTAATATCGATGCATTTCAGGGATCCGCTTCCCACATTTCCATCAAACCCATACAAATAGCCATCGATCAGCACACAACTGCTGAACTGATTCTTCATGGCCTTGTTTTTCCAGACTTCCCGGGGTGTTGGCCCGGTGATATCAAGAACGGTTCCCGCATTGTTGTAGCCCGACGAAATGAACATACGCCCATCCGACACAATGGGATCGGCGGCATTGATGTCATGCGCCGTCTTCCAGGGGAATGACCAGAGCTTGTTGCCTGTTTCCAAATCGACACCATACAGCGCTTTTGCACCGAACAGAGCCAGACACTCTTTCCCACCCACAGAAAACTCAACCGGTGCGGCGTAGCCCCCTTTCCCCGGGGGACTGGCCCAGACCTTGGCGCCTGTATTCCGGTTCAAGACCACCCCATACTCGCCTGCATTCACCAATACCTTGTCGCCCTTAATCACCGGGGATCCAGAGAACCCCCACGTTAGATTTTTGGCACCGAACTCCTTCATCAAATCCTTCTTCCACTTCACCCCGCCAGTTCCTGCATCCAGGCAGAGCAACAGACCTTCACGGCTCATGGAATAGACCAGTTTACCATCCGTGGCGGGAGTGGCGCGCGGCCCGGGATAACTCCCCGCTTCGCACGGATAGGAATAGCTCCATATTTCTTTTCCATCTTTCAGGGAAAGGGCGTAAAGGGTGTCGGCTTTGTCCTTATTGCCCACGGTAAATAGCCGGTCACCCTTGATGGAAACGGCGGAATACCCTTCCCCGACTTCTGCTTTCCACAGAATTTTCACACCCCCTTGAAGGGCAAGCGGATTCCATTGAGTTTCCTTGGAAATCCCGTCACGATTCGCCCCCCGAAACTGGGGCCAGTCATAGACCTCTGCACCCTGCGCATTACCCGCAACAATCCAGCCCGCCAGCCCGATTGCCATCATTATCGTGAATCGCATCATTGCCCTCCTGTTTGATCCGTGCCTTGCTTCTGTCATCATTTTCTTTTCAAAAATTTCAAATCAGAGGATGACGACTTGGCAGGTATTGGGCAAGCAAATTGAAACGAAAAGTCGTGAGACGATTTCCTCTGTGGAAACGCTGAAGGCCGACCCCTGAAACTCGCTAATGATGCCAATGTCTGGCTTTCCGCCTGCGGAATGACTTGCCCGCTGAGAATCAAACCCCTGCTACGCTAACTTGTAACATGGGCGTCCCGCCCATGATTACCCACGGGCCAGTGTAAAGGCAAACGTGGCGATATGGAACTATCCATTGAACTGGTTGCCAGGGATGCTGCTGTTTGATTCGCCATGTCATGACTCCTTTGGATCAATAGGAGGCACTATACATCACCCGACAGAAAAACTATTAGCCCGTCCCTAAAAGCCCAGAATCCGGATGACAGGAGACCCGGAAAGGGGATAGAATCCGGCCAATCCATCGGCAATGGCCAGATGAAATTTGAGGAGAACCAGCGGCCCCACTGTACGCCTCGCCTTATCGTCGCCAGTGAGCCGTAACGTTCGATTCTGAGAGGAATAAACATGGTGGACAGAAATAGAGTGCTAGTCGGTTTATTAACCATGGCGATGGTGGGATTCAATTCAATCCTTGTCCATGCCGATGAAGTCACACCTCAGAAAAATGTCGACCCGAAGACATATCTCGAGGACATCTCAACTCTATTCAAAAAAACGTGGCCGGCTAATCGCAGCGTTAATATAATCTGCCACGGACACAGTGTTCCCGCAGGATATTTCAAAACCCCTGTGGTGGATTCGCCAAATGCTTATCCCCATCTGCTTTTCATAGGTCTAAAGGAACGCTTTCCCTTGGCGGTAATCAACGTGATTGTGACAGCCATCGGAGGAGAAACCTCCGAGCGTGGTTCGGCTCGATTCGAGAAGGACGTTCTCTCCAAGAACCCCGACGTCATTTGCATAGATTATGGGCTCAATGATCGGGGTATAGGGCTGGAGAAAACCAGAACCGCGCTAACCTCCATGATCACCAGAGCCAAGGAGAAAAAAATCAAGGTCGTGCTGCTAACACCGACTGCCGATATGGGCGCGAAACTGGATGCCGCGGGTGATCCGCTAAATCAGCAAGCGGTATTGATCAGAACGATTGCCAGAGAACAGCAGGTTGGGTTGGCTGACAGTTTGGCTGAATTTCAAAGTTATGTAAAGCAGGGCGGGAACCTTTCGGACCTCATGTCGCAGGGCAATCATCCAAACCGCAAGGGTCATGATCTGGTGCTTAATATACTGCTGGAGTGGTTTCCGAAATAGCAGCGAATAGATTGTCTGTCCCTTGGCCGCTTCGGAAGCCTGCCTTGTCTATGGCGGAGACACCGCCCA
>CAMDCX010000025.1 GCA_945890715.1 PVC group bacterium
GCGGCCTCTCATGCAGGATTATATTTCATGAATATAAAACACCGTTCGGGAGAGGGCCGGGGGACAGGCTGTTTGTCCCTACCGCCGGTTACCCCTGTAGTAGCCGCCGTCTCAACGGCATCTTCGCCGGTCTATCCCCGCGCACTACCGCCGACACGGCGGTTACTACAGGTGCTTCGCGCGGGATGTTGAGTTTACGATGAGTGGCGGCCGGCGGCCCGGCGGCCGATATTAATAGATATCCAATCCCGTTAGGGTCATAATGACCTGACTGGAGGAGATGCGATGAAACGGTTCGTCTTGATTCTATTCGCCTCGATGAGTGCAGTTGGTGTTTATGCCCAGTCCTATACCGTGCAGGAGCCCGGCAAGCCTCCGACCTATATTCGGCCCACCTACGGTGGCGGCGTCACCATCAACAAGCCCGGACAGCTCCCTACCACCGTGAGCCCAACCTACGGTGGCGGCTCAACCATCAGTACGCCGGGCAAATTGCCCGCCACCGTGCGCCCGACTTACGGGGGTGGCGCCACGGTATCGATCCCCGGCCAGTTGCCGGTCACCATCACCCCCACTTATGGCGGGGGCGCCACGATCAACACGCCCGGACAACTCCCGACCCGCATCCGATCCACCTATGGGGGCGGGTACACCGTGGAACGGCCGGGTGAGCTTCCGGTAACGATCAGGCCAACGTACGGCTCAGCGATAACGACCGCCGCACAAGTGGCCGCCTATCTGTATCCAGTGACCAAGGCCAGGGAAACGGATAAAAAGAGCATGGACAAAGGGAATCGACGAACAACTAATCGTTAACCAAGGAAATCACCATGGCATTCACCCTACAACTGGGGGCGTCCGCACCCGCGTTCAAACTACCTGCGACAGATGGGCGTTCATATAGCCTTCAGGATTTCAACAACGTGAAATTGATTATTCTTTCAAAACCCAGCCACAATAGTATTGTCCTTTAAAACGTTGTTCTGCACAACCGAATACAAAGGATGGTACATGAAGAAAATGCCAAACAAAGTGGACGTTCCTTCGGTCAAATCGGTCATCAGCAAGCATGAAGGGAAAGCGGGCAGCCTGCTCAGCATTCTTGAGGAACTTCAGGAAAACGATGTACACAAGCACTTGAGCGAGGAGATCCTCATGCAAGTCGCTCAAAAAGCGGGTATTCCGCTTTCGCAGGTGTATTCAGTCGCCACCTTCTATTCATTCTTCAACTTGAAGCCCCAGGGCAAACATACCATCGTGGTTTGTCGGGGCACGGCATGTCATACCCGTGGCTCGCGCGCCCTCCTTCTGGAGAGTGCGGCCCAGCTGGGATTCACAGATTTTGTGGAAGAGGATGAATCGGCCCTCACCACGCCTGACCGGAAATTTACGCTGCGAACGGTGGCATGCTTCGGGCAGTGCGCCCTGGCTCCGGTGGTGGCGGTGGACGGCACGATCCATTCGCACGTTACGCCGGGCAAATTGCTCAAACTCATTCAAAAGATTCAGAAGGAGGAAAGCCGATGATTATCCGAAACCTGCTTGATCTGGAGACGAAACGCCTGGCAGCCTGGGCCGCAGTGGTTCCCGACAAACCCATGATCAGTGTCGGGCTGGGAACCTGTGGCATCGGCAACGATGCCGATAAAGTGTTTGCGGAATTCAATACCTTGATCAAAAAGAAGAAATCCGCGGTGACCCTGAAACGCACCGGCTGTTTCGGCTTTTGTGCCGAGGAACCCCTGGTCATGCTGTATGTTCCCGGCAAGCCGATCCTGTTGTTCAGCCAATTCACCGTGGCCCAATGTGCGGGGGTACTCAAGGCGGCCACCGATGATCTGGCAGCAGGTAAGTTAGCCGCCAAAGCCCGTGCCAAAATCGAAAACTGGGATTTCATAACAGGCAAGGCCTCGTTCGGAACCGGTTATCCGGAAGTGCCAGCATGGGACGACATTCCCTTTTTCAAGGGTCAAAAAAAGATTGTCCTTCGCGATTGCGGGCTGATTGATCCGGAATCCATCGAGGACTACATCGCCGTGGGTGGCTATGCCGCCTTCGCCAAAGCGCTCCTCACCATGACTCCCAAAGCGGTGGTTGAGACGGTAAAAGCCTCCAAGCTGCGGGGGCGCGGGGGAGCAGGCTTTCCGACCGGCCGCAAATGGGAAATGATGCAAGCGCAGACGGCGCCTGAAAAATACATCATCTGCAATGCCGATGAGGGTGATCCCGGCGCTTACATGAACCGGAACGAGATTGAGAGCGATCCGCACATGCTGATTGAGGGCATGGCGATCGGCGCCTTTGCGATGGGCACCCCGACCGGCCTGGTCTATGTGCGCGCGGAATATCCGCTGGCCGTGGAGCGCCTGAAAAAGGGCATTCACGCGGCGCGGGATCTCGGGTTACTGGGAAAAAACATTCTGGGCTCAGGCTTCCATTTCGATATCGAGATTATTCAGGGTGCCGGAGCCTTTGTCTGCGGTGAGGAAACGGCCCTGATCGCCTCTGCGGAAAGCAAGGCGGGACGGCCATTAGCGCGCCCCCCCTACCCCGCGGAACGGGGTCTGAACGGGGCGCCGACGAACATCAACAATGTGGAGACGCTTTGCAATGTTCCCGCCATTCTTTCGGCGGGCCCCGAATGGTTTACCGGCGTGGGAACAGCCCAAAGCGCGGGCACGAAAGTGTTTTCCCTGGTGGGTAAAATTAAAAATACGGGCCTCGTTGAATTACCGCTTGGAACTCCGCTCGAGAACATCATCTACGGCATGGGGGAAGGAACCGGTTCGATCAGCAAGAAAATCAAGGCGGTTCAAACCGGAGGTCCCTCTGGTGGCTGTATCCCGGCGGAACATTTCAAGACCCCTGTTGACTACGATTCACTGGCCGCACTGGGTGCGATCATGGGCTCCGGCGGCATGGTGGTGATGGATCAGGATAACTGCATGGTGGATGTCGCCCGGTATTTTATCGGGTTTACGGCGGCTGAATCCTGCGGGAAATGCACCCCCTGCCGCGAAGGGCTCTCCCAGTCCCTGCGCATTTTGACGGCGATCACCAAGGGAGAGGCCGTGGAAGAGGATCTGGCCGAACTGGAGGCGCTCGCGCACGTCACTCGCGATGCCTCCCTGTGCGGCCTGGGTCAGACAGCGGCCAATCCGGTGCTCACGACACTGAAGTATTTCAGGGATGACTATCTGGATCATATCCGCAATCGCAGGTGTCAGGCGGGCGCATGCGAAAGCCTGTATCTGGCCCTTTGCGAGAATTCCTGCCCGTTGCATATGAATATCCCGGGCTATCTGGCGCTGCTCAAAGACGGGCGAATCGAGGATGCCTTTGAACTCACGCTGCGCGACAATCCTTTTCCCGGCAGTCTTGGTCGTGTCTGCCATTTTCACTGCCAGATGCGGTGCCGCCGCGAGGATTTGGACCAGGCGGTGGCTCAAAACGAGATCCACCGCTATCTTGCCGACACCATGTATAAAATGGGCAAGGAAAAAGGCGTTTACAAAAAGCTGATTGCTGAAAAACACCCTGCCACCGGTAAAAAGATTGCCATTGTCGGCGCGGGACCTGCCGGGCTTACGGCCGCCTTTTACCTGATACGGCTTGGCCACCAGGTAACCGTTTATGATGAGCACAAGCGGGCAGGCGGGATCATGCGCTATGGAATTCCTGCCTATAGGCTGCCTCGCGATGTCATAGACAAAGAGGTGGACTTCATCAAAAAACTCGGCGTTCGTTTCGAGTTCGAATCGCGGGTGGGGAAAGATATCACGCTCGCCTCGCTGGCCAAAAAAAATGATGCCGTCATCATTGCAATCGGGGCGCAGGAGGATCAGAAGATCGGTCTGCCGGGTGAAGACCTCAAAGGCATCTATCCCGGCTACCACTTCCTGGAAGCATTCAACATGAAACAGGCCGGGGTTCCAGGAAAGAAAACCCTGATCATCGGCGGGGGTAATGTGGCGATTGATGCCGCCCGAACGCTCTGGCGGCTCGGGTCGGATGTCT
The DNA here is from genome assembly GCA_945890715.1 of PVC group bacterium. Lineage (GTDB taxonomy): Bacteria > Verrucomicrobiota > Kiritimatiellia > CAIKKV01 > CAITUY01 > JAABPW01. The sequence continues at coordinate 4,018 of CAMDCX010000025.1, forward strand.
CCGTCACCTACCGTCGCGGGCGGTCCGAGATGCCGGCGAATGAAATCGAATTGAAGGGCGCCGAGGATGAGGGCGTGAAGTTTTTGTACATGATGGCGCCGGAAGCGTTCCTTGGTGATGCAAAAGGCCGGGTCCGGGCCGTGAGGTTCCAGAAGATGAAGCCGGGCCCCTTGGATAAAAGTGGACGCCCCACCCCCGTACCCACGGGCCAAACGATTGAAATGCCGTGTGATGCGGTCCTCCTGGCCATCGGGGAACGGGTGGGATCCCAGGACCTGGCTGAAGCCGGTGTTGACTGCGCCCGCAACGGCACCGTGGGGATCGATCCCTTCACCTTGATGACCAGTCTCCCCCATATTTATGCGGCAGGGGATGCCGTTACGGGCCCTGCCACCGCGAGTGAGGCCATGGGGCTCGCCAAGCAAGCGGCGCAGAGAATTGATCAGGCACTGACCGGAAAGGACCGTTTTGGCAGCCTGTTCAGGGAATTCAACTATGGCATGGAAGTGCCGGTGGATCTCACAAAGTGCGCCAAGGTCACCGTGCGCCATATCCCCGTCCAGGATCGACGCGGGAATTTCCTTGAAATTGCACAGGGCTATTCGGGGCAGCAAGCCCGGAGCGAGTCCCTGCGGTGTTTACGTTGTGATGTGCGTGATAATGCGCGGAAACCTTGGTAATAGGGAGAAAAACAATGTCCAGAATTTCAATAAAGATTGACGGAACCCCTGTAGAAGTGGCGCCCGGGACCACGATCCTCGAGGCGTGTCTTTCAACCGGCATCGCCGTTCCTACGCTTTGCCATCTTCGTGATGTGGCGACCAATGCCTCCTGTGGCGTATGCGTGGTGGAAGTCAAGGGGGGGCGAAGTCTTGCCCGCGCCTGCGTGACCAAGGTCATCCCCAATATGGACGTTCAGACCGCCTCACCGCGCGTGATGGCGGCCCGTAAAATGGCAGTGGAGCTCCTGTTGGCGAACCACCCCACGGATTGCCTCTCCTGTAGCCGCAACGGGTCATGCGAGTTACAGTCCATGGCTGAACGTTTGAATGTGCGGAAGGTCCGCTTCCCGTCCACCCGGAAAGCGGTAGCCAAAGATGAAACCAGTCCCTCCATCATACGGGACAACAACAAGTGTATCCTGTGTGGCCGCTGTGTGGCCGTGTGTAAAGAAATGCAAAGCGTATCGGCCATTGATGTCGCCGGGCGCGGCCTCCGGACGCACATCGGCACCTTCATGGATCGCGGGCTGAAACATTCCACCTGCACCAACTGCGGGCAATGCACGGTGGTTTGTCCGACCGCCGCCATTGTGGAAAAGGATGAGACGGACGCAGTCTTCAAAGCGCTCCAGGACCCATCCAAAGTCGTGGTGGTGCAGACCGCCCCGGCCATCCGGTCCTCGATTGGCGAAGCCATGGGTATGGAAACGGGCGCACTGGTAACAGGCAAGATGGTGGCCGCTTTGCGGAAGCTGGGCTTCGACAGGGTGTTTGACACCCAGTTCTCTGCCGATCTTACCATTCTGGAGGAGGGCACAGAACTTTTAGAGCGGCTGACCAAGGGTGGAACGTTACCCATGATCACCAGCTGTTCCCCGGGCTGGATATCGTTCATTGAGACATTCTACCCGAAACTGCTTGCGCACCTCTCTTCATGCAAGTCGCCGCAACAGATGTTCGGGGCATTGGCCAAGAGTTACTACGCCGAAAAAACCGGCATTGATCCAGCCAATATGGTTGTGGTCTCCATCATGCCCTGCACGGCCAAGAAATTCGAGGCGCAGCGCCCCGAAATGCAGTCTGCCTGGAAATGGTGGAAACAAAAGGGGCAGAAGGGGGTCGCCCCCTACTTCGATGTAGATTATGCCCTGACCACCCGTGAACTCGCCCGGATGATTAAGAACGTGGGCATCGATTTCTCCCGTCTTGAGGAGCAGACCTTTGACGATCCTTTGGGGCAATCCACCGGCGCCGCAACCATTTTCGGCACCACCGGGGGCGTCATGGAAGCCGCCGTACGAACCGCCTATGAAGTCGCCACCGGGAAACCCCTGCCCAATATCGAGTTGACCGCTGTACGCGGACTGGAAGGGATAAAACATGCCGAGCTTGATGTGGGAGGCACGCGATTGAAAGTAGCGGTGGCCCACACTCTCAAAAACGCCCGGATCCTGCTGGATGACATCGCGGCGGGAAAATCGGAGTATGCGTTCATCGAAGTGATGACCTGCCCGGGCGGCTGCATCGGTGGCGGGGGACAGCCCATATTGCCGGACCGGAAAAAACGCGAAGCCCGGGCGCATTCACTCTACGTCGAAGACCGGAACATGCCCGTGCGAAAATCACATGAGAACCCGGCGATCGCGGCGCTCTACAAGGAGTTCCTCGAAAAACCGCTTAGCCACATCTCGCATGAGCTTCTGCACACCCATTATGCGCACCGCCAGATGTGAGTAGCGGCCTGTAGCAGCCTCAATTGGTCAGGACATCGAGTACTTCCGCCGCGGTGGTGGACTGCAGGATCCGCTCCCGCTTTTCACTGTCGTTCAAAATCTGGCTGATCTCCGACAGGAATTGAATATGCGGCCCGGTGCGGCTGATCGAAGAGATGGTCATGACGAAGATGGTCGACGGCTTGCCATCCATTGAGGCGAAATCCACGCCCTCTTTTTTCAAGGCGAGCGCGGTGGCCAGCTTCTCAACAGAATCGGTCTTGCCATGGGGGATCGCGATGCCGTGCTGCATGCCGGTCGACATTTTCTGTTCACGTTCCAGAACGGCGGTGAGCGCCGCATCACGGTCCTTGATCCGTCCACGCGACATCAGCAAGTCGATCATCTCCTCGATGATCTCCTCTTTGGTCGTCCCCTTAAGTTCCACCAAGATGGTGTCTTCAGATAACAGTTTCTTTAAATTCATTCCCGCATCCTTAAAAAAAACTTTCGAAATTTAGCACATCGCGACCCTATTGCGAACTATTTTTACACGGATAAAGCTCCAGCAAGGCAGGCGTGACATCGGTCAGGGAAAAAGCCGTCTTCTTCAGGAAATCGCTACCCGGCCCGGTTGCCACGAGGGGAACCGGGTTCATTGAATGCGACCGGGCTCCGAACTGCTCAATATTGCCATGGTCACTTGTCAGCACAAACAACACGCCCTCCTCCCGCGTAAACGGCAGGAGGTCCGCCAGAAATTCATCAAATAAACCCAGGATCCGCTGGAGTTCCGCCCAGGTCCCCTTGTGTCCGGCCCGGTCGGTCTGAAAATACTCGAACAGGGTAAAATCATGTTCGCGTGCGATCGCCACCAACGCCTGCGCCGACTGAGCAGGGGTTTGCACCGGTCCTTCATAGCCGCGCGCACGCAGACTCGCACGGGTAAGATCCTGGTAAACGGCTCTCCCCTGCTCCATCAAGGCCTGGTCGCGGACGCCCCCGAACGCCTTCAACGCGGCCACCGTGGTCACCGATTGAATCTTACGGCCGGCCACCTCATTGACATCGGACACATAATAGGCGTTGGCGAAGGTGGATGAATAGCCACGGTGCGCGAGTTTGTCGTAAATATTATTTTCCCGGATGATTTTCCGGAGCGAAGGACCGGGGAAGCCGGAGACATGGCGGCCCATATGCCGGGCGGCATTCACTCCGGTCAGCAGCGCCGTCTGGCCGGTTGCGCTCTGGGGAATGCCCGCGACCCCCAGCCCCGCATCGAGGGAGCCAGCGTGACAGGTGAGCAGGTTGAGGAGATTCGGGCAGACGCCGCTATAGACCGGATTGACGTCAGGGTTACTGCCCCCCATGCCGAGCCCATCGACGAGGATAAACACCGTTCGGGGGGCCGGTGGCACCGCTACACCCCCAACTCGAGCCGATTGGCCAATCGCTCCGGCAGGCCGGCCGCAATGATCTTCTTCTGGGCGGTCGCGATATCATACTCCACCCGCCGGATCTCGAATTGGCGGGCCGTGGTGTCATAGACGACGTAGGACGCCCGCTTATCGCCATCCCGCGGCTGGCCCACACTCCCCGTGTTGACGAAATATTTTTTACCAAGGGTCACGGGGATGACCCCCTCGATATTGAGGCGCCGCACATACCCGGACTTCTCAAATGCGACAGGTTGGTGGGTGTGCCCATAGAAACAAACGGTCGTCGACTGGTAATTGAAATTGGATTCCGCTTCCAGCTCATCAAACACATACCCCCACTTTTCAGGCATATCCAGGGTGCTGTGGACCAGAGTGAAGCTGCTGACGACCCGGACCATCTTGAGCTGCTTGAGAAAGGCCAGTTCATCCTCCGTCAATTGATTCCGCGTCCAATCCACCACATTGGCGGCGAGCGGATGAAAATCACGGATGCACTCATCATGCGAGCAATAGTGGTCATGATTGCCGCGCACGCAAATGGCATTCAATTCACGGATCTTGGCGAGGCACTCCGAAGGGTTGGCGTTATACCCTACCATATCGCCGACACAGGTAAAGTTCGTCACGCCCTGGTTATGCGCATCTTCCAAAACGGCAGAAAGCGCCTCCCAGTTCCCGTGAACATCCCCCATGACCGCGTATTTCACATTTGCCATAGCGCTTACACCTTTAAAATCATGGACGCCAGAGCCAGATCAGCCGGCGTGGTGATCTTGATATTCGTTCCCGGCGCGGGGACCAGATGGACCGGCTCGCCCGACGCCTCAACGGCCGACGCCTCGTCGGTCACCGTCAATTTCATTTTCTTGGCATGGGCATACGCCTTGTTCAGCCAATCGACCCGGAACGTCTGCGGCGTCTGAACGGCCCATAATTTCGAGCGGTCCACCGTCCGCACCACCAGGGAGCCGCGATCGACTTCCTTGATCGTATCGGTCACCTTGACCGCCGCCACCCCGGTGCCCTGTCGCTTGGCAGAGAGAATGGTCTCCTCGATCAGGGCGGGGGTCACACACGGCCTGGCCCCATCATGGACGGCCACAATCTTCACATCATCCTTGAGTTCCGCCAGGCCGAGCATGACAGAGAGCTGTCGCGAGGCCCCGCCTGCCACCACTTTCCGCACCTTTGAGAACCCGAACATCTGAATCATGCCGCGGGCCGCATCCAGCCGGTCCTTGCGGACCACGAGAATCACCCCATCAATCAGGGGGCATTTCTCAAACGCCTGCAGGGAGTACATCAAAACCGGGCGAGTCCCAAGGGAGAGAAATGCCTTATCCACATCCGCCCCCATGCGCTCACTTTTTCCAGCCGCAACAATGATACCGAAGATCATAACCAGAATCCCCCTTTCAGGATTGAGGATAATACCCTCTTATCAGCCGGGTGTCAAAACCGTATTACGTCATTTTATTGCCACACGCTCCCTTTTCGGGTAAATACCAGTGCCATGGGATCCCCGAACTCCAACAACCATGGATTTGCACTGCTGATGGTCATTCTTCTCCTGGCGCTGCTGTCCGGCGTCGTGGTGCAATCCCTCATTTCAACCCGGCTGCAACTGCGGGCCAGCGACCTTCAACACGCCCGTTTCCAACTGCGGGCCTCATGCCTGGATGCCGCCTGGAGTGCGCTGCAGAGCGGGATGAAGGCGGGCTCAAGTTCGTCGGATTACCAGATCTTTGAAAACCAGCTTCCCTCCGGCATTCAGGTCCGCACAACCCTTAAGGGTCTGGAGCGAACGGCACTCCCCCTCCCGCTTCAGCGACCCGATGTTCCCCTGTTCGGCCAGTTCTTCTCCGTCACCGCACGCGCGGAATGGGGGCCACGGACCCGCGCCGTCCGCGGTCTGGCCTGCCGCCTCCCGTCAGGCGATGTCCGGCTTCTCGCCTGGACGGAGACCCTCTGACATGAAGACCCCTGCCACAGCCCCCTGGGCACGCACCGCGTTCGGGATCGACCTCACCGACCTCAGCCCGATCATCATCAAGGCCACCAGAACAGGACGCACCCTCTCGTTCGAGCCCGTCGCCCTGTCCACGCTGGCCACCCTCCCGGCCACGCCGGTGGTTGCCGGCAGTTTGTTGCAGAAGGAAAGCTTCACCCGCTGGCTGACCGCCCCCATCGCTTCTGCTAAAAAGGCGGAGAAAGTCTTCCCGTCGCTCCTGGATGTCCAACTCCCGTTTTCCGTTGAAGACTGCGAAACGGCCCTGCTCCATACCGTGCCCACCCCGGATCGTACGGGAACCCGCGGGCTGGTGACCGGCGCTCGCACCGTGGATATTGAGAAGCGGCTGGCCGCCTTTTCCAGTCTGGGCGTGTCGCCCGCCCTTCTGGATCAGGAGGGGCTTGCCCTATGGAGTCAAATGCTGGACGAGTCGCCCTTTGCCGCGACTCCGGCCTTACGCATTATTATTTACCTTTCGACCGACCGGGTCACCCTGGCCCTTGGTCAAAACGATGAATTTCTCGGGGCTCATACCATGCGGTTATTAGACGCCGACCAGATCCATCGGTTGCTGAAATCCTACTTCCCAACCCCGCCCCCTCTGACCCAATGGCTCATCACTGGCCCGCATGCCCCCAGCCTGTCGGAATCCGGGCCCCTTCTGCCGGAGAGTCTTCACACGCGCTGGCCCGGCCCCGCCAAGCTCACCCGCGACCCCGCCACCTTTTTTGCACGGGCGCTCGCCACACGGGCCCTGACAGCGGGGGCCCTCCGATGTAACCTGCGGACCGGCCGGTTCCTTCATCCCGCCCTGGCTCAGCGGCAGGCCAAGCGGCCCACTCAGTGGGCGGTCACCTGCCTGCTGGCGGGCCTGGTCTTATGCGCCATCAATCTCGCGTGGCTTATTTTTGTGACGCAGCAGACAGCCGGTCTCCAAACGATCTTCCGGTCGCTCGCCATTGAGGTCACAGGCTCACCGCTGGGCATCCCGGCCGGACAGGAGGTTTTGACGGCCCGCCGCGCCCTTGAAGCCCAGACCAGAGCGATGGAGCCGTTCCTCGCGGCCATGGAGGCCCCGATCGCTCCTGCGCTCAAAAATCTGCTCGTCGTGGCACAGGAAGAGGGGCTCTCCGTTGAAACCCTGAGCCTGAGCCGGAAAAACCGGGTACTCCACGGCACGGCGCCAAAATGGGCTCAGGCAGAAGCGACCTGCCGCCGCCTGAATACCCAGGGTTGGGCCGCTACATTGGAACGGAAAGACCTCCCTCCGGGTGAGGACCGTGTTGCATTCGTCATCGGACTGGGGCGCTCACATGAAAAATAACCCTCTTTCCCTGCGCACCCTCTGGACTCTGGCCGGGCTCGCCCTACTCCTCGGCCTTCTGCTCAGCCTGCGGACCGTGGGTCAACTCAGGCGTACCACGGAAATCTGGGAGAAAAAGGCGCATGACCTCCAGGAGATGATGGCCCTGCGCGCCATTGCCACCAAACACCGTGGCATTCTGAAACAGTACACCCAATACCCGGCCACACCGGTCGCGCCCGGGGAATTAGCACGCCGCACGGTACCGGGCCTGAATCTCATCACCCGCTCCACGGAGACGCACCCCTCCCTGCCGGGCTGGACGGCCCGCAAAGCCACTATCGGGCTGATCGATATCACCGGTGAAGAGCTTGGCCGTTTCCTGGAGGGCGTCACCACGGCGACCCCGCCCTGGGCCATTCTGGACTGCACGCTGAGCGCCAGTCAAGCCCCCGGCCGCCTCGCCAAAGTGGAACTGGTATTGGAAACAGTGGAGCGGAATTAGGAGAGTCGTGGGTTGTTGGTCGTGGGTCGTGGGTCTATTTCCCCTTCAGCATCTCTTTTGCATGCTTCAGGGTCACACTGGTGAGATCGCGGCCGCCCAGCATCCGGGCCACTTCCTCTACGCGCTCATTGGGAGTGAGGCAGGAGATCGAGGTGCGGGTCCGGCCGCCGGCCACTTCCTTGGAAACCGAGAAATGGGTTTTGCCGAATACGGCCACTTGCGGAAGGTGCGTAATACAGAGCACCTGATGATGCGCCCCCACTTTACCCAGCTTGGTCCCGATGGCCGTGCCCATGGCCCCGCCGACATTGGCGTCAATCTCATCGAAGACCAGCACGGGAATCCGGTCGTGATCCGCCAGGACCGCCTTGACGGCCAGCATCACCCGCGAAATTTCGCCACTCGAGGCAATGGCGCGCAGGGGATGCGAGGGCTCTCCGGCATTCGGCGCGAAGACAAACTCGATCGAATCCAGGCCGGCCGGCACCGGGTCCACACTCTGCAGTTCAACTCCGAAGACCCCGTGCGGGAAGCCCAGATCCTTTAATTCAGCGGTAATCGTTTTGGCCAGCGTGGCAGCCGCCTGCCGCCGCGCCTTGCTCAACTTGGTGCCAGCCTGATCTACCTTGGTACGGGCCGCGGTAATCGCCTGATCGAGCTCCAGCAGGCGTTCCCCGCGGCGCTCCAGATCCTTGAGCCGGTCCTTGATCCGGTCACGATGCTCCAGCATGGCGGCAACCGAGCCCCCGTACTTGCGTGTCAGCCGGTGATACAGAGCCATCCGGTCTTCCAGCCATTGCAGGCGGGCGGGATCCCCTTCGATATTGCGGACCATCCGCTCCACGGTCTCAGCCAGGTCCTGAGCCTGGACCATGAGGGAATGGGCCTGTTCCTTCCACTCCCCGGCCGCGCCGATCAAGCTGGCCAGTTCAGTCAGCCCCTTATGCGCAAAGGCCAATCCATTGAAGGCGGCGGAATCCCCCTCCATCAACGCACTTTGAATCCCCCCGGCCAGTTCAAGAATCCGCTGGGCATTGGCCACCTGAACCTGTTCCTGGACAAGCGCGTCATCCTCACCCACCACCGGAGCGAGGTCCTCAATTTCCTTCACCTGAAACGCCAGCAGTTCGATCTGCTGGGAGACCTCCTGCTCACTGGCGCCCGCTAATTCCCGGCGCTGACCGAGTGCCTCGCGGTAGGCGGCATAGGCGGCCTCATAGGTGGCACGCGCCGCCTGCAAATGGCCAAAGGCGTCCAGGATATCCAGCTGGAAATCGGTGTTAAGCAACGACTGGTGATCATACGGGCCATGCATATCGACCAGATGCTCCCCCAGCCGCTTCAGCACTTGAGTTGTGGAGGAGCTATCGTTGATGAAATTCTTGCCCGTGCCCGTGGCCGGCAGCGTGCGGCGGATAAGCAACTGCCCCCCCTCGCAGGGCGGAAGTCCGACCTCATCCAGAATGGCATCCACGGCGCGGGAATCGCCCAGTTGGAAGACCGCTTCGGCGAGACATTGCTCCGTGCCTGCCCGGATCAGGCCTTTATCCGCCCGTTCCCCGAGCAACAGGCCCAACGCACCGATAATCACCGACTTACCCGCCCCTGTTTCTCCGGTAATGACATTCAAGCCCGGCTTGAATTCGACGGAAATATCCTCCACCAGGGCCAGATTTCTCACTCGTAGCGTCTGAAGCATGGCGGGAGAATACATGGAGCGAATCCTGAAGGCAAGTGGAGTTCAATCTCTTTTTAAATTGACGGACTGTCCCCCTCGTCCAATACTACAACAACCAGAGAGGAGAAACGATCATGAAACACCTGCAGATGATCCAAAAGTTCTTGAGCGAGAAGCGCGATTTCAATGACTTTCCTGAATACGGATTTCCCTTCGTCACCATATCCCGCCAGTCCGGCGCGGGAGGGCACCTGTTATCCTATGTGATTCTCACCGAATTCCTGAAGCACCGTAACACTCCGCTTTTTGAAGGGTGGCACGTATTCGACCGGGACCTCTGTGAACTGGTCGCGCGCGATCCGCTCCTCCAAAAGGACATGGAAGGGTTGATGGCCGAAAAAAGCCGCTCTCAATTCAACGACTACATCGAGAGCCTCTATTCCGGGCAGTCCGAACAGCAAAGCCTGCACAGCACGACGCTCAAGGTCGTACGCATGCTGGCCCTGATTGGCAAGGTGATTATTGTCGGGCGGGGCGGCTCCCTCATCACGGCTGACCTGCCACAGGGGGTGCACATCCGGCTGGTTGCCCCGGAGCCCCATCGCATCGTCTGGACAATGAAGCGCTTCAAGATCAATAAGGAAGAGGCCCGCGAGCAGGTCAAGAGCCAGGACCGCGATCGCAAGAAGCTGATCAAGGTCTTTTTCAACCGCGACATCGATGATCCCCTGCTTTACGACATGGTCTGGAACACGGCGAAAGTGGAGTTGGACGTGATTACCCGGGCCACCCTTGAGCTGATAAATAAGCGGACGGAACCCCGGGAAGTGAAACCGCTTTACAGATGATGATAAAAAAGAGTTGAATCAATTCCTGGAACTGATAGATTCCCCCACGTTTTCTTACGCGAGCGTAACTCAGTTGGTAGAGTGTCACCTTGCCAAGGTGATTGTCGAGGGTTCGAATCCCTTCGCTCGCTCCATTTTTTTGCACCGGTCCCGCTTGCGGACCGGGCATCGCGGAAGTGTAGCTCAGTTGGTAGAGCAGCTGACTCTTAATCAGCGGGTCCAGGGTTCGAGTCCCTGCACTTCTACCACTTAAAACCCAATGTTTACAGGGGGTTAAGTGGTTTTCTGGCGGGCCTTCGTTGTAAAGACTCTAAAGCAGGCTGAATAAACGTTTTAAATGGCGGTCGTAGATATTTGCCACGACATTGCGAGCCACATCCGCCTCATGCCGCTCCAGCATCTCCAAATAGCGCGATCCCATTTCAGCAGCAACCTTGTATCCGACATGAAGGAGTTGCCGCATATCGGGGTTGTACTGCTTACAGGCGGGGTCATGCCTGACCGCCGCCACATATTCCGCCGCTGACCAGCTTTTTACCAAGGCCACAGACGGCAATTTTTCTGACCGAATATCAATCACCGAGGCATACGGACGGCACAGGTCGTCACAATGCGCCAGAGCGTTTTCATAGATTTCCACCGCCATGGCCAGCGCCGCACCCCCGGCTTCCGCCAACCCGATTACTTCCTCCAGCCACGTTGTCCCGGCGGTCTTCAAATGCAGACCGGCATTGTGCCTCCGGATGATGTCGCCAATCACCGGATAAATGGAGAACTTGTCGCTTCCGGAATGGACACTTAACTTCAAGTTTGCGGGCAGGCCGAAATCCTTGACCGCCCGGGCGATCACTTTGACATCCGTTTCGAATTCCCCGCCAAACGTTTTCACATCCCCCACATAATCAACACCCTTGTTGAACCGGCCACTGAACCGCGGCGCGACCGTTGAGGCCGGAATTCCCTCATCGGCTATTGCTGCCAGAATGATGTACAGATCAAGCGGAGACTGAGGAATATCGGTCTCATCCATCGAGACTTCGGTAACAAAGTTTCCGGCGCCCTTCACCGAGGCAATCCGCTTGTAGATCCCACCCGCCTCCCGAACGGCACCCAAATACTTGCGAACACTGGCCGTGATAACCTCTGGGGGGGCTATGCGACCTGCCTCCAGGTCGCGAATATGCCGGCCATACTTGTCAATAAAAGAACGAACATCCTCCTCCGGAACAGACTTGCCAATGTAGTCGGCCACATCCAGAGTAAAGAAGTCAGAACACTCAATGAAGCCCTCCACCGTAGAGGCATTGATATGATCGGCGTCCACAAAATACGGACGATTCCAGCCGAGGGATTTCACGGCCTCATCCGCTTCCTGCCGCAAGGAAGCCGGAACAGTTCCTATCGTCTTATGCTCCCGATTGGACTTGTTCCATACTGGCGTCACATCGACGCCCTTCTCAACGGCACACATAATGGCCTGAAGTTGAGCTTTCCCCTGATGCCCGAATCTATCCCCCACCCCAATCGAATATTTTCCAAGAATCATGATCTGACTTTCCCCTTTAATGTAGCACTCCTCATCATGGCAATCATCTGGTAAACTTTTAACAAAAAAACGCGGAAACAAACCTTTCAGTCTGTTCCCGCGAAATCATTCAATGAGCTCTAAATGAGCGCGACTGAACTACCGGCGTCCGCCAAAACCGCCACCCCCGCGACGATCCCGGTCACCGCCGCCGAAGCCACCGCCACGGCTGCCACCACGATCACCGCCGCCGAACCCGCCACCCCCGCCAACGCGAGGAGCTTGAGGCCGAGCCTCATTCACGGTCAAGGCGCGTCCGTCCAAATCCATACCATTCGTTCCTGCAATGGCCGCCGCCGCTTCCGCATCCGTTGTCATCTCGACAAATCCGAAGCCCTTGCTACGCCCCGTCTCGCGATCCATGATCACGTCCGAAGACGCCACTTTGCCATAAGCGGAAAACACCTGATTCAGGGATTCGCTTGTGACGCTATAACTCAGGTTGCCGACATACAATTTCTTACCCATCTCTCATTCCCTTCTTCCGTTACACTTGGACCCCTTCTTTTTCTTTCCGGCTCCTGTGGAAAGGGGTTCAACTAAACCCTTCGACCCGATGGCACCCCACCTGCGGCGTGGCACCTCTGACCGACAAACTTCATGAACTCTACCGAAATTGCCTCGTGAAGTACATAAGTATCATTTTTTTCAACTCGGAGATTGCATCAGGCAATATTTTTCTTGATTTCACCCCCTCTCTCCCGTCATTATGCGCGCCTTTTTATCCCGGACTGGTTCGGGACAAATGTAACGGATGAGGTAATACTATGGCAGACGAGAAACTTCCTTTGGCAAAAATTCGCAACATTGGCATCATGGCCCACATTGACGCGGGCAAAACAACGGTCAGTGAGCGCATCCTTTTCTACTCCGGAAAAACCCATAAGATGGGCGAGGTTCATGATGGCGCGGCCACGATGGATTGGATGGAGCAGGAACAGGAACGAGGCATCACCATCACCTCAGCCGCCACCACCACCACTTGGAATGATTACCGCATCTCGCTGATCGACACTCCCGGGCATGTGGATTTCACCGCCGAGGTGGAGCGCAGTCTTCGCGTTCTGGATGGTGCCGTCGCACTTTTCTGCGCCGTGGGTGGCGTTCAGCCCCAGTCCGAGCAGGTCTGGCGCCAGAGCGAAAAGTACAGCGTCCCCAAAATCGCCTTCATCAACAAAATGGATCGTACCGGCGCGGACTTCTTCGGCGTCGTCGAGAAAATTCAGAACATTCTGGGTGCCAATGCCGTTCCGGTCGTCATCCCGATCGGCAAGGAAGAAACCTTCGAAGGCATCATCGACCTCGTGAAAATGAAGGCCATTCATTACAACGAGGCTGACCGCGGACGCACCTGGACGGAAGATCCGATTCCGGCTGACAAAATGGAAAAGGCCAAGAAATGGCGCGCCTACCTGGTTGAAAAATGCGCTGAACAGGACGATATCCTTCTGGAAAAATTCCTCGAAACCGGAGATCTTTCTGAACAGGAAATCCTGATCATCATCCGCAAAGCGACCATTTCCCGCCGGGTCATCCCGGTCTACTGCGGTTCAGCCTTCAAGAATAAGGGCGTTCAGCGCCTGCTGGACGGAATCGTGGACTTCCTTCCCTCTCCTGACGACATTGCCCCGGTCATTGGCCAGGTGGGCGAAGGCGAAGAACACCGAAAGCATTCGGAAGACGAACCCTTCTCGGCTCTCGCTTTCAAAATCATGTCCGACAAGCATATGGGCAAGCTGGTGTATATGCGCATCTACTCCGGAAAGATCACCTCCGGAACCACGGTCTACAACAGCACCCAGAAAAAGGAACAACGCATCGGCCGCTTGTTGCGTATGCATGCCAACCGGCAGGAATCGCTCGAAATCGCGCGTTGCGGAGACATCGTCGCCGTAGTGGGCTTGCAGCAGACCAAAACCGGCGACACGCTGTGTTGCGAGGATAACCCCATCCTGCTGGAATCGATCGAATTCCCCGCCCCGGTAATCTCCATCAGCATCAAGCCGGAAAGCCGTTCGGATGATGAAAAGCTCAGCCACGCCCTGCACGCCCTGGCGGATGAAGATCCTACTTTTGTGGTCAGCTTTGACGACGAAACAAAGGAAACGATCATCGCCGGAATGGGCGAACTTCACCTGGAAATCCTGGTGGACCGCATGAAACGCGAACACGGTGTGGTGGCCCAGGTGGGTCGTCCTGAAGTCGCCTACCGGGAAACCGGGAAAGCCAAGGTGGACGGCGAATACAAGCACGTCAAACAATCCGGTGGCCGCGGTCAGTACGCCCATGTCTGCCTCAAGTTGGAGCCGCTCAGCCCCGGCGAGGGATTCGAGTTTGTCAACGAGGTTCGCGGCGGCCGCATTCCCCAGAACTTCATTCCGTCCGTCGAAAAGGGCATCGTCAAGGCCATGCTCAAGGGTCCTGTGGGTGGTTATCCCGTCGTGGATATGCGCGTCACACTGTATGATGGTTCATTCCATGAGGTGGACTCAAACGAATTCGCGTTCATCGAAGCGGCCCGCGCCGGTTTCCATAAGCTCTTTCTCGAAAGCCGGCCCGAATTGCTCGAGCCCGTCATGTCCGTGGAAGCGGTCACTCCGGAAGACTATATGGGCGCCGTAACAGGCTCCATCTGTCAGCGCCGGGGTCGGATCGAGTCCATGGACGAGCAGGCGGAATACAAGGTCGTCCGCGGCCTCGTTCCCCTGAGTGAAATGTTCGGATATTCGAATGTGGTTCGTACCATTTCACAGGGACGAGCGTCGTTCACCATGCATTTCGAGCATTATGAGTCGGTGCCCTTCTCTCTCGCCGAGGAAATCGTAGCCAAGCGTCGCGAAGCCAAAAAGGTGAATTAAAAGAGACACCAGTATTCATGGGAACCGACCCCGGGGAGGCGGGGTCATCAACCGGCGCTCCTCCATTTCGAGCGCCCGTTTTTGACGGATATAATCCGCCGCAAACTGTTCCGTGGTATGCCCGGCTTCAACATCCAGGGCCACAGCCACATCACAGCGGGTGCGTCGCATCACGGCCAACACCCGTTCCACCGTCGCCGCATATTCCTCGCGAGGGCGTTCACGAATCTTCATACTGGGCTCATCCTCTGCACCCTTCTTTTCGGAGCCCAGGACGCCTGCGAGAATCCGGGTCACCACGCGAACGTCCCATCCCGAACCCGACCGGGCATCCATGAGGTCAACCGCTAGAAAGTGAGGGGCATACGGAAGAGTCACACGCAGTTCTGCCATCGACCGGCGTTTGTCGAGCACGGCCGCCTGCAATTCCTTGCACCGCCCCACCCGGTCGAACACCCGAGCCTCCTGCACGCTGATCAGCCCCTCCGCAATGGCCAGGGCGATCCATGGGGATAGGCTCAACTGCCGACTGAGTTGCACAGCCCGCTGCGCCACCACGTTACTGTTTCCCCGGCGCTGCGCAAGCTCCACCAGAGAGGCCACCCAACGCTCCGGACGATCCTCTGTTTTCTTCTCAAATGAATTCCGACTCATGGCGTTATCCTGCGGATGCAATCTCTCCGTGTCGAGTCTGAAATCGCTTGACCCCTTCCGTTTCAATGGCCATAGTGATTCGGCAACAGAAACAACCGATGTCACGGAGATTTGCCTCATGAGCCTGAATGCCTTTATACAGTCGTTTATGGAGAAGTTTCCCCAAGAGGGATTGACTTTCGACGATGTGTCGCTGATCACCCAGTATGCGGATTTTCTTCCTGAAAACGCGGAAATCCGGAGCAGGCTGACACGAAATATCACGGTGAATATTCCTTTTGTGAGTGCCGCCATGGACACCGTGACGGAAAGTCCGATGGCCATTGCCATGGCGCTTCTCGGCGGTGTCGGGATCGTTCACAAGAACTTGTCCCCGAAACGGCAAGCCGATCACGTGGCGCGCGTCAAACACTACCTCAATGGAATGATCCGTGCCCCCATCGCCTTCCGCAACACGGACACACTGGAAACCGTTCACAAAACCAAGGAACAAAAGGGCTACACCTTCAGTGGATTTCCGATTCTGGACGAGAACGACCGTGTCGTTGGAATCCTGACTGCGGCCGACATCAAATTTGCCAGCGATCACAAAGCCCGCGTGACTGAAGTCATGACCGCCCATGTGATTTCGGCCCCTGCCGAAACCACGCTTCAGGAAGCCTACACCCTGATGAAAAAGCACCGCATTGGAAAACTACCCCTGGTGGACGGGCAGGGAAAACTCGCCGGGCTGTACAGTTTCTGCGATGTTCGAACCCTGATTGAAAATGTCGAACCGTTGTACAATCGTGACTCCCGCTATCGGTTACGTGTCGGAGCCGCCATCGGACCGAATGATCAGGATCGGGTCGCCGTGCTGGCCCGGGAAGAAGTGGATGTTGTGATTGTGGACACTGCACACGGGCACAGCAAGGGCGTGATCGACATGGTGAAGTGGGTGAAAAAGCACCATCCGGGCATCGACGTCGTGGCTGGAAACATTGCGACCGGCGAGGCCGCCGTTGCCCTGCGGGACGCAGGGGCCGATGCGGTCAAAGTGGGCATTGGGCCCGGCTCCATCTGTACAACGCGCGTCGTGGCGGGCGTGGGGATTCCCCAGATCACCGCCATCTATGAATGCGCCAAAGCCCTGGGTGGCTCAATCCCCATTATCGCCGATGGCGGCATCCGGCATTCGGGTGATGTTCCCAAGGCTATTGTGGCGGGGGCGGACACCATCATGGCCGGTTCCCTTTTTGCCGGAACCGACGAAAGCCCCGGCGAAAAAATCATTCATCAGGGGCGCCAGTATGTCGTCTACCGGGGAATGGGAAGCCTTGCCGCCATGCGGGAGGGCGCCGCAAGCCGTGAACGGTATGGCCAGTCGAATATCCGGGAAGAAGAACTGGTCCCCCAGGGCATCGAGGGAATCATCCCTTACACGGGGTCGGTTCGGAAAGTCATGGTTCAGTTTTGCGGAGGGCTCCGGGCATCCATGGGGTACTGCGGGTGCCGATCCATCGATGAACTCCAACAACGAGGCCGATTTATTCGCGTTTCCCAAGCAGGCGTAACCGAGGCACATCCCCATGATGTAAAAATCATGAAGGAAGCGCCCAATTACCGATCCTGATGGAGTCCGAATTGACTCACCCGTATTTTCTTGTCCCAACACCAGCAATTCAGCCATACTCGCCCCCATGAGCGCTGTCCTGATTATTATTCCGACCTATGATGAGAAAGACAATGTCAGGCCGATTTCGAAGGCGATTCTGGACATTAATCCGAATGTCGACATCCTCTTTGTTGATGCCAACTCCCCGGACGGTACCGGCGGAATCCTTGACGAGATGGTTTCCTCCGACTGCCGTATTTTCGTGATTCATCAGACAATTAAGTCCGGCTTGGGCCGCGCCTACATTGAAGGATTTCAGTGGGCACTGAAACGTCCGTACGAGTTTATCTTCGAAATGGATGCTGATTTTTCGCACAATCCGGTCGAGATCTCCGCCTTCCTGAAGGCCGCAGAAAAGGCTGATCTGGTTCTCGGCTCGCGTTACATCAACGGAATCCGCATTACCAACTGGCCCCTGACCCGCCTGATTCTGAGCATGGGGGGAGCTTTGTATGTAAAACTGATCACGGGGATGCCCTTTCTGGATCCCACCGGTGGATTCAAGTGTTTTCATCGCCGGGTACTTGAGGCCATTCCGCTCACCCGCGTGAAATCAAACGGGTATTCGTTCCAGATCGAGATGACTCATACGGCCTGGACTCTGGGCTTCCGGATTCAGGAAATCCCCATCACATTTGAAGACCGTCATTCCGGCTACTCTAAAATGAGCAAAAAAATCTTTCGGGAAGCTTTATTAATGGTCTGGCTCCTTTTGTTCAGGAACAGACTTAGACGTTCTCCACGCCAAAAAACATGTCCGGCTCCGGAGTCCACCTGATGAATCGTCCGCTGGACATCCTGAGGGCACTCCGACCCAACCAGTGGACAAAAAATCTCGTTGTTCTGGCGGCATTTTTCTTCGCCTTCGGGGACTCGAGCCTGATGCTTACGCGCCTTTCCTTTTACCAGATTCTGGCGGCAACCGGCCTTTTCTGCCTAGCCTCCAGCGGAATCTATCTCGTGAACGATATCCGGGATCTTGCCGCCGACCGTGTGCATCCCACCAAACGGTTTCGCCCCATCGCGGCGGGACTTGTCAGTATTCCTCTTGCCGCCACACTTTCACTGCTCCTGCTGGTTGCATCGATAGCGGGCTCATTCCAGCTTTTCCCCCTGTTTGCCATCGTGGTGGCCGTGTACATTGCCATGCAACTGGTCTACACCCTCTGGCTTAAAAAGCTCGCACTGGTGGATGTTTTTATCATCGCCCTTGGATTCGTCATGAGAGCC
Source organism: PVC group bacterium (assembly GCA_945890715.1). GTDB lineage: Bacteria > Verrucomicrobiota > Kiritimatiellia > CAIKKV01 > CAITUY01 > JAABPW01. The sequence continues at coordinate 22,217 of CAMDCX010000025.1, forward strand.
GCCGGAGGGGGTCTTGCCATCTCGGTCCCCATTTCCCCATGGCTTCTGGTCTGCGCTTTCCTGCTCGCTCTGTTTCTGGCACTCTGCAAAAGGCGGCATGAAAAGCTGCTACTGGAAGAAACGGCGGACTCTCACCGCGCCAGCCTTGAAAACTACGATCCGAAACTGCTCGATCAACTCATTGCCATTGCCAGTGCCGCAACCATCGTATCCTACTCCATTTACACGCTATCGCCTGACACCGTGCACAAGTTTGGAACATCGCTCCTGTCCACGACCATTCCTTTCGTCATTTTTGGAATTTTCCGGTATCTCGACCTGGTCTATCGTAAGGAAGGCGGAGGCAGACCGGAGAAAACCTTATTGACTGACCGGGTGCTGATCGCCGATATTATCCTTTACGGCCTGTGCGTTCTAGGGGTGTTTTTTTTCACACACGCCCTCAAACGTCCCTTGTAACCCTTTCCCCGTTATGATTACTTACGGTCTGACAGATATTCGAAACACCGCATCAAGGAGTAACCGGCGATGAAAATTGCCTTAAATCTCAGACAGGGCGAAGCGTCCCACCCGGACGTTGATCGCGACAGATCCATTGACCGTGATGTGGAGGCCTGTCGACGAAATGACTGGGAAGCCAAAACGCGCTTATTTCAAATGTTCATGCCGCTACTAACCTCTCTGGCAAAGAAACGAACCCAGGAAACGGCTTCCATCAACCGGTATATTGAGGCCGGGAAAGAGGGACTGGTTTCCGCCACACGACATTACAATCCGCCTTCCAGTGGTAAATTTCAGGTTTTTGCCCTTACTTATATCGAAAATGAGATGAATCGCGTGGATCGACCTGGATTTCTGGCACGCCTTTTCGGCCGATCATAAAACCTCCCCCGTTGAGTGCCCACCCTGCGTATGGTTCGAGAACGCGTCAAAAATCGTGATTTTCACGATCATTACATCATTCCAGTTCCAGCGGAAAAGGAGTTTCTCCCCGTCGCTGGACTCTACCCCACATCGGCCCCCCTGGAAGTGGATATCGGATGCGGACGTGGGCGGTTTCTTCTCGCCCGGGCACACGTCCAGCCAGACCGGAATTTTCTCGGCATTGACCGCTGCCTGTTGCGGCTAAGGAAAATCGACCGCAAGGCGGTTGCCCTCGGGATCCTGAACATCCGGCTTGTCCAGGACGATGCGCTTCGCCTCCTCCCCCAACTCCCCAAAAATTCAGTTGCTGTATTTTATGTTTTCTTTCCCGATCCCTGGCCCAAGCGACGGCATCATTCCCGGAGGCTTGTTTCGCCTATTTTCATGGATCTCATTTTCAGAGCATTGATCCCTGACGGAATCATCCACATCTGTACAGACCATGACGACTACTATTCGGCTATCCGTCACCACTGGATCCCTGACCCCCGGTTCCGTGAGTGCGAACCATTTCTCCCCACTGAACCCGAGGAAACTGATTTCAGCCTCATTTTCAAAGCCCAAGGCAAAACAGCCAAACGCTGTTCATTTCAAAAACCAAAACGTATTCCGGGGTAGTCATCGTCACCGGACTGTGTTACAAACCGGACGCCAATGGTGAATGAGGAGCCCTATGATTGATATTTCCGTGGTTGTGCCAATATTTAACGAAGAAGACAGCATTGAGTTGCTGGTCTCCCGTCTTGAAGCCGCCCTGATGTCCACCGGCCGAACCTATGAGGTGGTCTTGGTGGATGACGGAAGCACGGATAATTCATGGGGGAAAATGGTGACTTTGTCAGGAAAGCATCCCGGCCTTCACCTCATCCGCTTCCGTCGCAATTTCGGGCAGACTGCCGCCATGAGCGCCGGGTTTCATGAGGCGCGCGGCGACATTATGATCACCATGGATGCAGATCTCCAGAATGATCCGTCAGACATTCCTCTATTGCTCTCAGAGGTCGACAAGGGGTTCGACGTGGTCAGTGGTTGGCGGCGCAACCGGAAGGACACTTTTATCAACCGCCGCCTTCCCTCCATTATTGCCAATTCACTGATCAGCAATATTACCGGGGTTCATCTCCATGATTATGGGTGCACCCTGAAAGCTTATCGCAAGGAAATCGTACAGAACATCCAACTTTACGGGGAACTCCACCGCTTTATTCCCGCGCTCGCCAGTTGGGTCGGTGGGCAGATTTCGGAAGTCGAGGTATCCCATCATCCCCGCCGGTTCGGAAAATCAAAATACGGAATCGGCCGTACCGTCAAGGTCATCCTGGATCTCGTCACGGTTAAATTCCTGCTCCGGTACAGTACCCGACCCATCCATATTTTCGGGAAATGGGGTCTGAATTTCGGACTACTTGGCATTTTGATGCTGATGTTCATGGCTGGCGCAAACCTCTCACACCGGTTCTTCGGCACTGAATTCTGCGCCGAACTCATCAAGCGGCCGTTCTGGGTGATCACGCCTTTCATGCTGTTATTCTTCGGACTCCAGTTTATCTCCATCGGCCTTCTTGCCGAAATTCAGATTCGAACCTACCATGAAGCCCAGGAGAAGCCGATTTACGTCATCCGGGAAACCGTTGAGCCGACTGACATTCCCAGAGGCACCCTGAAATCCTGAGGATTATGGTTTCCGAGCGCCTTCTTTTTGAATCCGTATCTCCGGCGACAGCTGCCGTGGTGGTCGCCCTTTATTTTACCCTGCTTCTGGCAGGCACCTTCGCAGCACTGACCCTGATTGTCCGGGCACTCCGCACTCCCATAGACTGGGCGCCCCGAGTCCTCAAAATCAGGATGCGTCCGTGGACCTGGCGGGAAGGATTGGCGGCAGCCGCTCTTGTCGGGCTATTGATCTGCCTGGGAATGGCCATAGCCGCTCTTCTGAAGCATCCCGGAGAAACCACACTCATTCTCCTGAAGGGGCTTCTGCTGGACTTGGCGGGTATCCTGGCCATTGCCTGCCTGATCTACCGGAGTGGCTGGACCTGGAAACAGGCATTCGGCATGGAGAAAAATCTCCTTTCCCACCTGAAGCCGGCTCTCCTGTTTTATCTGGCCATGCTTCCCTTCTTGTTTTTTTCAGCCCTGGTTTATCAGGGCGTTCTGTCCCTGAATGGCATTCCCCCGAGCCTTCAGGAGATCGCCCTGCTTCTTTCGGGTGATCACTCGTTCTGGATGCGCGTCAGCCTGGTGATTCTGGCCGTCGCCGTGGCGCCATTTTTCGAGGAATGTCTTTTTCGGGGAATCCTGCTTCCCGTGTTGATCCGCCGCCTCGGCCTGGGTGGCGGAATTTTTTTTACCTCCCTGTTTTTTGCCTCCATTCATTTTCACCTGCCCTCGCTGATCCCCCTGATCGTAGTGGCGTCAGGCTTTGCTCTTGCGTATGTGTATTCAGGATCCCTATGGGTTTCCATCTTGATGCACGGACTATTTAACGGGGTAAATCTTGCCTTATTACTGGCCATGCGCCCCTGACAAGGAAAACAACCATGATGATTCGAACCATTGAATGGAGTCCTGATTCCCCTGCCCACCTTACCCCCGGATGCGTGGTGATGGTGGATCAAACGCTTCTGCCCGGAGAATTGACCTACTTGCGAACCCGTGATGTTCAGACCGTCTGGCGGGCTATACAAACTTTGCAAGTTCGAGGGGCGCCGGCAATCGGCATTGCGGCCGCCATGGGAGTGGCCGTCGCCATCCAGACTCTTCCGGAAACCAACACAGAGGCACTATCTTCAGCCGCCCTTCAGGCCGCAGACTATCTCGCCACGTCGCGCCCCACCGCCGTGAACCTGTTCTGGGCACTCGACCGGATGCGCGGCGTCATCCACGATTCCGGAACGCTCCCTCCCCGGGAATTCAAGAATCGTCTAGTTCGGGAAGCCATGACCATCCGGGATGAGGATGCGGCCATGTGTCGAAAAATCGGACAGCATGGAGCCACCCTTCTTCAAGATGGTGACACCATTTTGACCCATTGCAATGCGGGCAGTCTGGCAACCGCCGAGTACGGCACCGCCCTGGCTCCAATCTATGTGGCAACCTCGCAAAATAAACACATTCATGTCTATGCCGACGAAACCCGCCCCCTCCTCCAAGGCGCGCGACTCACCGCCTGGGAACTCATGCAGGCAGGCGTGGACGTCACCCTCATCTGCGACAACATGGCGGCGCATGTGATGAAAACGAAAACCATCAATGCGGTCATGGTCGGAGCGGATCGTATTGCCGCCAACGGTGACACGGCAAATAAAATCGGAACCTACGGACTCGCGGTGCTGGCGAAGGCTCACGGCATTCCCTTTTATGTGCTGGCCCCCAGTTCGACCTTCGACCTCTCTCTGGACTCCGGTGCCGGAATCCCCATTGAAGAGCGTGCCGCCGAGGAAATCACCATGGGATTTGGAAAGCGAACCGCTCCCGAGGGAGTCAAAACCTACTCGCCCGCCTTTGATGTCACACCCGGCGGACTGATTACGGCCATCATCTGCGAAAAGGGCGTGCTCGCCCCTCCATTCCAGACGACCCTTCACGGCTTATAGCCGAAGCCGATTCAAGGGCAATACCACAGGCCTTCTGAAGGGACAAAATAAGCTCGGAATTATTCCGGACAAACGAAGACTCGCCGTGCAACATCAAAAATGCATCGATAAAGCGATCCACCCTTGTCGCGGTTTCTAAATCCATCCGTTGTCCATCAATATCCTTCCGCCATCGAGGAATATCAACCGGAACCGCTTGAATTTCGGCCTGTTCAAGGAGTTTTGAAAAGGCCTTACAGGCGGGATCTGACACCAACTCCTCGTAAATCTTTTTTGAAACAGCGTCCCGGACGGCTCCGGTCAGAAGGGGGCTCAGCACCGCCCCTGTCTTTCCCAAGTGCTTCAGGGCTTCGTCCGTCTTATTCTCATTATACGCCGCCACCCCCAGGGCCAGGGAAACCCCGGGAATTTCGAGCCGACTCAACCGGGCCATCCGTTCCGCCGCAGAAAGATCCTCGGGATTAATATCCACCTGCGCCATCCCGTCCGGCGTTTTGCAGACCACCTTGCGATCCCGAATCTCCACCACTTTCCCCGTAAATTTGCCTCGCGATAAATTGATCAACACCACCGTTCCGATGTCCCTTGTGAAGGTATCGAGAATTTTATCACTCAAGGTTCCAACTTCCGTCAGAACACGCGCAATCTCCGCCAGTTCGTCGGAGTGCTTCGGATACTTTTCCTCCTTGATGGCAGGCTCCACCCGAAGCCGGGCGGCCGTATACTTTCCGGTCAGCAACAGGGCGGCGACCTCTTTTGTCAGTTCAATCCATTCCTTTTCATCCTGTCG
>CAMDCX010000026.1 GCA_945890715.1 PVC group bacterium
ATCAGTTCACTCGTTCGACGGTTTGCCGCGTCTTCGGCGGCGATCGCGGAGATTACCGGCGGGGAACCCCTGTCGCAGTCCGGCTTTAGTGAGCTGGCAACGCGGATGCGGGATAGCGGGGGCGGCAGGCCCGTGCTTGTGGAGACCAATGGAAGCCGGAATATTTCCCTCATTCCCGACGGTGTAATCGTCATCATGGATGTCAAATGCCCCGGAAGCGGCGAGGCGGCGGCAATGGATTTTGAGAATCTCAAACGCCTGCGGCCACAGGATGAGGTGAAGTTTGTGGTGGCGGATCGCAAGGATTTTGAGTGGGCGTGTCGCGTGGTTCGAAGCTATAAGGTTGTTGCACAATGCCACGCCGTTCTCTTCAGCCCCGTTGAAGGCAGGCTGACGCCGGCCACTTTGGCGAAATGGGTTTTGGATTCCGGTCTTCCCGTCCGGGTTCAACTGCAACTTCACAAGGTGATCCATGTTAAATAAACAAAGTCTCAAGACGGTGGAGAGGGCCGTTGTTCTTCTCTCCGGCGGATTGGATTCCTCAACGCTGCTTCATTATGTGGTGAAAAAACTGGGCGCCCGGGAGGTTTATGCGGTGTCGTTTTTTTATGGGCAGAAGCACCGACGCGAACTGGAGGCGGCGGCGTGGCAGGCGAAGGCTGCCGGGGTGACGGCTCATGACCTTGTGGATATGGAGTTTTTCGGGGCGTTGTTGCCGGGAGCCTCCGCCTTGACGGATGCGGCTGTGCCCGTGCCTCGTCTCGTGGATCTGGATTCGAAGGTACTGTCCCAGCCGCCCACCTATGTGCCCAACCGGAACATGATGCTGCTTTCCGTGGCGGCGGCTTATGCCGAGGCGCGGGGGATTCGTGATGTCTTTTATGGTGCGCAGACGCAGGACAGCTATGGATACTGGGATTGTACGCCGGTTTTTGTGGAGCGGGTTAATGCCGTGCTGGCGCTTAATCACCGGCCTCCGGTCAGGGTGCATGCCCCGTTTGTCGGGATGCGCAAGGCGGAAGAGATCAAGCTGGGACTGGAGCTGGGCGTGGATTATGGGCATACCTGGACTTGTTACCGGGGCGACGCGGCACCCTGTGGTGAGTGCCCCTCCTGCGTGGAACGCGCTACAGCGTTCCAGGAAATGGGGATTGTTGATCCGTTGATGGCGACATGATAGGGTCTAGCGACTGATATCGAAAGGGTGATGAGCTATGCAAAAAGAATCGGTTGATTTTCTTCGGCAGCTGATTGGGATCGCCAGTCCCTCCGGGTTTGAGTGGGGGATCCAGGGCATCCTGAAAAAACGCATGACGCCTCTGTGTGACGATGTGCGGGCGGATGTGCACGGCAATGTGATCGGGGTGATCAATCCCAAAGCTCCGGTGCGTGTCATGCTCTCCGGTCATTGCGATGAGATCGGCCTCATGATTATCCATGTTGAAGATCGTGGATTTCTGTCGTTCGCCGCTGTGGGTGGCGTGGACACCGCCGTGATCAGCGGGCAGCGGGTCAAGATTCATTCCGCCAAGGGCGCGGTATTCGGGGTGATCGGACGCAAGCCGATCCACATGCTCGAACCTGAGGAACGCGGCAAGGCGCTCAAAATGCACGAGTTGTGGATTGATATCGGTGCCAAGAACCGTAAGGAAGCCGAGAAGCATGTCTCGGTGGGTGATTATGTGACCATTGATGTCGGCCTCGAACTGATGCTGAACAACTTGGTAGCGGGCCGTGGGTTTGATGATCGTGCCGGCGCCTTTGTGGTAGTTGAGACGTTGCGACGCTTGAAAGGTCGGAAACTCAAGGTTGGCGTATATGGAGTGACCACGGTGCAGGAGGAGATTGGCCTGCGCGGTGCCCGGACCAGCGCCTATGGCATTGATCCCCATGTGGGCATTGCCGTGGATGTGGGATTCGCCTCCGACTATCCCGGCGGCGATGTTAAGCGAACCGGGGAATGCAAGTTGGGGAAAGGGCCGACGTTGCATCGCGGTCCGAATATCAATCCCGTTCTCGCCCGACTTATGGAGTCCTCGGCCAAGAAACACAAGATTCCCTTCCAGATCACCGCCGAGCCCGGCGCGACAGGGACCGATGCCAACGCCATGCAGATCAACCGGTCCGGTGTGGCTGCTGCCCTGATCAGCATACCCAACCGGTATATGCACACCGCGGTTGAGGTGATCTCGCTCGAAGATCTTGATAACACCTCCCGGCTTTTGGCCGATTTCATCGCCGATATGGATCCCGAGCAGAAATATATCCCGGGAATGTAATGACAAAAACCGGGAGCCTCTTTCCTTTTCTGACGGCTGCTGCCGTTATCGCATTTTGCGTTCAGATCTTCTCCGCCAATCAGGCGGATGTGGATCTGTGGGGGAATGTCTTCTTTGTTCAGGCGCCGACCTGGATAGAGGGGTTCCTTCGGGTAAACACTTTTTCATTCACGGAGCCCGGTCATGTCTGGATCAATCATGAGTGGCTGGCTCAGTCTATTTTTCACAATGTTCATGGGCTTTTTGGCAATGCGGGACTGATTGGCTTGAAGGTGTTGATCGGGCTCCTGATCATCGGGCTCATGAATGCGGCGATCCGGAAGGAATGCCGGTCGGGCGTGGTTCGGTTCCTTTGGCTGATGCTGGTCATCTCGGTAATGGGATTCGGGTTTAATACCCGGCCCCATCTGTTTACTTTCCTGATGGTGGCTGTTTTCCTGACGTTGCTGGGACGGCCGAAATTTAGCCCCTGGTTGGTTATAGTGATTCCTCTGCTCGGACTCATCTGGGTGAATCTGCATGGTGCCTTTTTCATCGGTCTGATTATTCTGGGCATTTTTCTGGTGGGGCGGGGCGTCCCGCCACGCCCTCTTGGCGAGGGGCGGAACCTGGCCGTGCTTGCTGGTGCCCTGGCCCTGTTCATCGGTGTCACTTTCATGAATCCCTATGGCGTTGCGCTCTGGAAATTCGTGGCTGGATCCGCCGCGACGGTGCGCCCCTACCTGACGGAGTGGGCGCCGTTTGATTGGCGAGTGGATTTTGCCGAGCACGCGGATTTCGTGGTGTTGTCGGTGATTGTCTTTAGCTGCCTGGCCTTTACCAAAATCCGGCGCGATCCGGTCGGAATCGCCTTGCTGGGGATTAGCTTCATCGCCGCGCTTCTGATGCGTCGCAACATGCCCTTGTTTGCCCTTGTGGCGGGGTTTGTGGCCGTGCGACACGTGGACGACGTGGTTGGGGAACGTCTCTCGCGACTGGCAGCCCGTGTGCCCTCCCGGGTGCTGGCCGTGCTGGCGGCTCTCTTCGTTTTGATTTCCGTCTTCTACACGATTACCTTCAATAAAACAAATCCACTTCAGATTGAGGTCGCGAGGAATCGATTTCCGGTGGAGCTCATGACGTTTCTGGAAACGAATGAGATCAAAGGGAACGCTCTCATTTTTTTCGACTGGGCTGAGTATGGGATTCGTCACCTCTATCCCAACTGCCGGGTGTTTCTGGATGGGCGGTTCACGGATGCTTACGATATCGCCACGGTGAATGATTATTTTAATTTCCTGTATGCCGGGAACGGCTGGGAGACGGCCCTGCAGCGCTATCCCACAGATATTGTTCTGATACACCGGCAATTGCCCGTGTATGCCGCCATGCTGACCCTGTCAGGCTGGCAAGTGGTGGGGGAAACGGATTTGGCCGGACTTTTTCTAAAAACCGACATCCATGCCGCAACCCTGGCCCGAATCCGCAGTGGAGCAGTGAAGTTGAAGGCCATTCCCGGTCCGGTCTATTTCCCCTGACCCCCGACCCTTAATCCACGAGCCGGTACTTGACGATACACCAGAGGGCGCGGAAACCGTCTTTCCAGGTGATCTTCTTGCCTTCTTCGTAGGATCGACCGTAGTAGGAGATCGGCACCTCGTAGATGCGGCATTTGGCCCGCGCGACCTTGGCGGTGATTTCGACCTCGAACCCGAACCGGTCTTCCCGAAGCGTGAGTTTTTGGATCACGTCCCGGCGGAAAACCTTGTAGCACACCTCCATATCGGTGAGGTTCAGGTTCGTCATCATGTTGGACAGTGTGGTCAGAAATTTATTTCCCAAATAATGCCAGAAGAAGCAGACGCGGTGCGGGCCGCCACCTTGGAAGCGGGAACCGAATACGACATCGGCCCGGTTCTCAAGAAGAGGGCGAAGCAAAATGGGGTATTCCCGGGGGTCATACTCAAGATCGGCATCCTGGATTAGGACGAAATCGCCGGTGGCGGCGGCAAACCCGGTTCGTAACGCGGCGCCCTTGCCGCGGTTGATGTCGTGGAACAGCACACGCCACTCGGGATGATCGGCGGCGGCCTTTTTGAGGACATCCCGCGTCCCGTCACTCGAGCAGTCATCAATGAGAACCAGTTCCTTGTCCATGCCGACATTGATGGCGGAAACCAAATCGAGCAATTCCAGGATGGTCGCCGCTTCGTTGTAAATAGGAATGACAATTGAAAGTTTCATGATTACTTCCTCGCCGTTCTTTCACTGACCCAGCGGTGGATGTCGCCGCGGGTTTTCTCCCACACTTTTTCATCGGTTCGCTCCTTCATGAACCGGTCGAAGATCTCCAGGAATGCGGTGGTAAAGGTCATTAGGGACGTCATCCGTTCCTGGAAGCGGCTGATGGGCTCCAGTTTTTCACCTTCGGGCAGTTTCAATCCGCGGAAGGTGAAGGTTTCTGCATCAAGCGAGACCTGCCAGGTATCCTCGCCTCGCGCCAGAAGGAGCTTGGCCTTTTTAAGTTTTTTACCGCTAAGCAGGGCGATTTTGGCCTCGGCGCTGATGGCGGGGGTGCCGCGCCGGAGAACGGTTTCATGGGCGCCCTGACCTTCCAGGACGAAGGTGAGGGGACCTTCGATCATAATGGCGAAATCGCCGCCTGAGGGAAGTTTGAACATACCGCCCCGCGCCTCGGAATAGAACCAGAGCCAGGTCAGGAAATCCTGGCCGGGGCTGTTGCCGACGGCGTCATCCTCGCAGTCGGGCGAAAAACTGGCGGGAGTATAATCCCGGATATCGTACTTCTGGCGGCGTGCTGCGGCATACTGGGGCGAAACGGGGATCACGCCAAAGCCAAGCGTTTCCCGGAACGTGGCTTCAAGCGCTTCCTGTTGTTTATCGGAGGTGGCCTCCGAAAAAATAACGCCACTCTCGGGCTGATGAATCATGGCCATGCCCTTGAGTTGAGGCGGCATGGAGGGAAGCAGGCGCGCCTCGATTTCCTTCCGGATTTCGGTGCGGGTTTTTCGATCCAGTTGCGCCCGGTTTTCCGCCTGCATACGGGCGAGTTCCTCCATCCGGCATTCCGCCCGAAGGAGCGACTCGGGAATTTTGCGTTCCGCCCGCATCATGGTCAGGCGAAGATACCCGGCGTAAAAGGCGGTGTCGTCGGTAATGTTCCTGTCCAGCAGATGCCGACCAGTGACCCACCCGTGAATCGGGGTGTCGCCCAGGGTCGAGATGGGCGGTGCCGCGTGTTTTGCGAAGCGCTCCACATGATCCTTGGGAAGCTTTTGAGGAAGATAAAACATCCGGAACGTCATGCTGCCGCTTTCAAAAGACATAGGGATAAACTCCTGGGATTAGGGATCGGGAAGGGTTAGCCGTAGCCGCGTTTTTGCAGTTCGCGGGCGATACTCACCTGGAACTCCTGGACATCCTGGGCGGAGGGGCGATAGGACTTGTCGGTTCCGCCGAGGGCGAGACGTCCCGCCTGGTCGAGCATCCAGGTGGCCTTGACGCCATCTGAGAAAACGACCGTTCCGCTGACGAGCGAGCCCGGTCGCATGAGGCGGTCGACATCCACGATGACGCCTCCGGAAGCGGGGGCAGGTTCGCCAGGCAAGCCGGGCATTCCCGAGTCGTCATGGGCGGCCGGAACGGGGGGGGGTGTGGCAAGATCCTTGGGCGGCGGTGGGCTGCTTTTCTTTTCCTGAAGATTCAAACCCAACTCGATCAGCAGGAATCGAACGTCCATATAAAGAAGGTTCAGCTTAAACTGGTCGGCCAAGCGACGCTGAATTTCGGAGAGGCCGCAGCTTTCCTTAACCCATTGGGCGACAAGTGTTTTTTGTTCGTCATTCAGTTGCATAAATCAGTCCCTTTTTAATGCCCACAAGCGTTTTGAAGTATTTCAGAATCAGCTTGGCGTGTCAATCGGGGGTGGTAAGATTCAGGAGTGAGCGGACATTATTTATGAAACCAAAATGGGAGCATTTTGAGCATCAGGCTGACATCGGTGTCCGGGGAACTGGACGAACAATGGCGGAGGCCTTTGAACAGGCGGCGGTGGCGATGACGGCGGTGATTACCCCGGCGGATCGAATTTTGCCTCAGGTGTCGATTCGAGTGCATTGCGAGGCACCGGACAGGGAATTATTGTTAGTGGATTGGCTGAGTGCAATTTTGCGCGAGATGTCGGCTCTGGGGATGTTGTTTTCAGGTTTTAAGGTCACCATTTCCGGAAATGCGTTGGACGCCGTACTCCAGGGCGAGGCGTTGGATCCGGCGCGCCATGAACCGGTGGTTGAGGTCAAGGGAGCCACCTATTTCAAGTTGAGTGTCCGGCAGGATCAAGAGGGGTTTTGGACAGCCCAGTGTGTAGTGGATGTGTGAGATATAAGATATGAGATTTGAGATATGAGAGAGTGGTATGGATAAAACCAAACTCATTCGACGATCGGAATGGGAGTGGGAAATTCCCCGATCCGGGCGCATGGAAGTGCCGGGAATCCTGTTCGCCACGGAGTCCTTGATTGACGAGGTGGACGACAAGGTTCGCGAGCAATTATCCAATGTGGCGTCGCTTCCCGGAATTGTAGAGGCGGCCTTCGCCATGCCGGATGCGCATTGGGGATATGGGTTTCCCATCGGCGGGGTGGCGGCCTTTGATCCGAAGCTGGGAGGCGTAATTTCGGCAGGAGGGGTGGGGTTCGATATCTCGTGCGGAGTCAGGACGTTGTTGACTCCCTTGTTGAGAAGTGAGGTGGACGGAATCCGCGACAAATTGGCAGATGCGCTTTTCTACCATATTCCGGCCGGGATGGGGAGTACCAGCAAGCTTAGTCTCGATAAGCGGGAGATGACGGCGATGCTCAAGGGGGGTGCCCGATGGGCTGTATCGCAGGGATATGGGAAAACCGCTGATCTGGAGTGCATCGAAAACGATGGCGAGTGCGGGGACGCCGAGCCGGATGAGATTTCGACTCAGGCCCGGCGTCGGCAGACTGAGGAGATGGGGACACTGGGATCAGGGAACCATTATCTTGAAGTCCAGGCGGTTGCTGAAATTTTTGACCCGGATAGTGCCTCAGTCTACGGACTGGTTCAAGACGGTGTGGTGGTCAGCATCCACTGCGGGTCACGCGGATTGGGGCACCAGGTGGCGACCGAGTTTTCGCGACGCATGATCATGGAGGCGCCGCAGTACGGGATTCATGTGACGGACCGTGAACTGGCGTCGGTGCCAGCCTTTTCGCCGCCCGGAAAGGCCTATTACGGGGCGATGTGTGCGGCAGCGAACTGTGCCCTGGCCAATCGCCAGATTCTGTCGCATTTTGTGCGGGAGGTCTTCAAGGACGCCATCGGGGATCACGAGTTGCCCCTTCTTTATGATGTGTCGCACAATTTATGCAGTGTGGAGGAGCATGAAGTGGGCGGTGTGAAAAAGCGGCTGTATGTCCATCGTAAGGGCGCCACACGGGCATTGGGGCCGGGACATCCCGATCTCCCGGTACGGTATCGGTTGGTCGGGCAGCCGGTATTGGTGGGCGGCACGATGGGAACCTCTTCCTATATTCTCGCTGGTACGGAGGAAAGCGGCCAGAGAGCCTTCAATTCAGCGTGCCACGGGGCGGGCCGGAGCCAAAGCCGGAGTCAGGCGTTGAAACAATACCGGGGCGAGGATGTGGTGGAGAATCTCCGGCGGCGGAACATCACCGTGAAAACCCGTTCTTTCCGGGGGGTCGCTGAAGAGGCGCCCGCTGCATATAAGGATGTCAGCGAAGTCGTTCGGGCGACTGCCGGTGCCGGTCTCGCTCGACTGGTGGCCCGGCTGGAGCCGATGATTTGTGTAAAAGGATAGGGAATCCAGAATCCAGAATCCAGAATTCAGAAGTCAGAATGAGGAATGTGAAATCCGTGTCGAAAAGTCAAGATTTCCACTGCATTATTCTGGATTCTGAATTCTGGATTCTGGATTCTTTATCCTGTATTGTCCCTTCATGAGTTCCAAGCACGGGCAATTAACGAATGTGGCGCAGGAACGGGCGTTGCTTGTGCAAGTTGTGATCGGGCGCGCCGGTCGCGATTTGGCAAAGGATTCACTGGAAGAGCTTGAGCGACTGGCTGATACGGCCGGTGCGGTGGTGGTGGGGACGCTTTCTCAAAACAGGCATTCCCCGACTCCGAAAACATTCATTGGTGAGGGGAAGCTTGAAGAGATTAAGCTTGCCTGCAATCAGACCCGGGCGAATCTGGTGATATTTGACAACGATCTTTCCCCCATGCAAGTGAACAACCTTGATGTGGCGCTGGGAGTCAAGGTGATTGACCGCACGGAAGTGATTCTTCAGATATTTGCCCGACGGGCGCGTTCGGCCGAGGCCCAGATCCAAGTTGAGCTGGCGCAGTTGGAGTATCTGGTCGGACGGTTGCCGCTGTCCGAGAAACAGGCACGTTTTACCGGCGGCATCGGCATGAAAGGGCCTGGCGAGAGTCCGCTGCGGCTCCGCAATGAACCCATGCGGCGCCGGATCCGGGACTTGAAGGATAAGCTGGAATCCATCCAGGATCGTCGCGAACGAACCCGGGTGCGACGGCCCTGGGCTGCGGTAAGTCTGGTTGGTTACACGAACGCCGGAAAATCAACCTTGTTAAACAGCTTGTCCGGGACGGATGCCTATGTGGATGACCGGTTGTTTGCCACGCTCGACACCAAGAGCCGACTCGTTCATGTTCCGGATGGGCGGGATATCCTGTTGACGGATACGGTCGGGTTTATCCGGCATCTGCCGCATGGATTGATCGCTTCATTTCGCTCAACGCTGGAGGAAGTGGCGCAGGCGGATCTTTTGCTTCATATTGCCGACGCCGGACATCCCTATGTGAGTGAACACTGCGATGTGGTGTTTGATACCCTGGCCAATATCGGTGCCGATACTGTTCCGGCGTTGCTGGTGTTTAATAAGTGCGACACCCCCGCCGCGCGGGAGCGATGGCCGGATTTACGGGCAAGGTATCCAGGCGCCGTGGCGGTGTCGGCCCTGCAACATGAGGGGATGACTGAGCTGAAACAAAGAATGGCGGAGATGATTCACGGGAAGGGGAAGAACGAACTTTGAACACTAAACATTCACTATTCAACGTCGGGAAAATGGCCCGCTGGGTTGTTCTGATCGTGATCATGATGGCAGGGAGTGCCTCGGCGGAACGGTTTTATTTTGTCCAGATCAGTGATACCCATTGGGGAGCCAGGGACGGCGTTGCGTTGACGCGGCGGGCGGCGGAGATGATCAATGCCCTGCCGGTTAAGATCGAGTTTGTGGTGGTGACGGGGGATGTGTGTTCCGATTCAATCCTGAAGGACACGGTGGTGCAGGAAGGGCAGGATGCCCTGAAAGGATTGAAGGCTCCCCTGTATTATGTTCCCGGGAATCACGATATTTTGAAAACGGATATCGGTCGCACCAGCGCCAAGTTCGAAAAAATCTTCGGCCCGCTGAATCAGCAAGTGGAGGTGCGGGGCGTGATGTGTCTTTTTCTGTGTACGGAAATGAAGGAAGGTGAGACCCGCCCTCCTGCCGAAGTCGAACGGCTTTGGCTTGAGGATAAACTGGAGTCGGGAAAGAATCGGAAGCCCGTATTGATTTTCATGCACCGTCCCCCCATCTTTGATATGGTGAACGGGTCTGATGGACAGGTGTCATGGGATCATCCGTATGACACGCGATGGGGTTCATTGTTCGAGGGGCATCCGGAGATCAAAGGAGTAATGGCCGGGCATTTTCATCGGGAAGAACAGCGGTGGATCGGGGCCGTTCCCGTTTTTGTGGCTCCAGCCCTGGCTCGTTTCTGGGACAGGCAACCTTCTTTCAGGCTGTTTGAGTACAATAACGGGCAGTTGAATTATTGGGCGCTGTATCCGGAACGGGGAAGTCCCGCCAAGAGGACTCCACCTTCCGGGAAGCGTTAGGAGCAAACAGGAGAGTAATCATGCAGTGGTATTATGCAGTAAAAGGACAGCAGCAGGACCCGATTGAACAGGACGAACTGTTTTCTCTGGCGCGCTCTGGAAAGCTTACGGGGAATGACCTGGTCTGGAACTCCACCCTGGGAAACCAATGGGTCAAGGCGTCAACCATTCCGGGGCTGTTTACGCAGGCCGGGGCGACGGAGAGTGGCGCGCCTCCTCCGGTATCGGAGTGGTCTGCCCAGGCACAATTCAAAAGCGTGGCGTCCAACCGGGACTTAATGGCCGATGCGCGTGCGGCGCTGTCCGGGAACTGGGGCCTGGCGATCGGCGGGGTTCTTGTTTATTTTTTAGTGGCGGTCGTTCTCGCGGTCATTCCTTATCTCGGGAGTGTCGTCAGCTTCATCATTACGGGCCCCTTGATGCTAGGCTGGAATTTATTCTTTCTGATGCTGGCCCGGCGTCAACCCGGATCCGTGGGGATGATCTTTGATGGCTTCAAGCAGTTTGGAACCGGCTTTCTGGCGTATCTTCTGATGGCCCTGCTGATAATTGCCTGGGCGTTGCCCGGCATCATCGTCATCATCGTTATGGCGGTTCTTTCCTTTAAGCCGATTCTGGGAGGCACACTGCCTCCGGCGGGAATGATGATGATTCTGGTGCCCCTGATGATCCTGGCGATGATTCCGGCGATGATTGCTCAATTCCGCTATTCCATGACTTACTTTGTGATCAACGATACACCCGGCATTGGGCCGATGGATGCCATTCAGCGAAGCTCACAGATGATGCGAGGTAACAAATGGAAGCTGTTTTGTCTGCAGTGCCGTTTCATTGGCTGGTCATTTCTTTGCCTGTTCACATTCGGAATCGGTTTCCTCTGGCTTGTTCCCTACATGATGACCAGCAAGGCGGCTTTTTATGAGGAACTGAGTAAGGGTCATCTGGATGTGTGACCGTAGGAACCTCAGCGAATAGGGTTCATTGCCAAAGCGAGTGGGCATTGGATACTGTTGTTTTCGCCAGTTCCAGCTCAGGAATACTTTTGATTTGCGCCACGGTTTTCAAGACCTCAGTCAAGTGGGTGGGTTCATTGATTACTTTACCGTTTAAATCACGCAGACAGCCCGCCCCTGGCGGCAGGAATGGCGGCAAGTCCGGGGCATCCGTCTCAATCAGCAGACAGTCCAAGGGAACGGCGGCTACGGCATCCCGCCCCTTTCGATTCTGTTCGAAGGTGATGGCGCCTGAGAAGGAAAAGAACGCCCCGCGCCGGATGAGCGGTTGAACCAGATCCACGGATCCCGAATAAGAGTGAAGTGCAAACCCGTGGGCGGGCCATCCTGTTTCATCCAACAATTCCAGTAGGCGTCCCCAGGCTTGGCGGCAGTGGAAGGTGACCGGCCGATGCAGTTCGTTAGCCAGATGGATTTGGGCGAGCAAAACGGTTTCCTGATCGGCGAAAGTCGCCTTATCCAGGGCGTGATCCAGTCCGATTTCCCCGACGGCTGAGGACGTGTCTTCCAGGAAGGTTTTCAGGGTGTCCAGCCAGCCCTCGTTCCGGCTTCCGGAATACCAGGGATGCAGTCCGAAGGAAAGTTGGACCCCGGGGAAACGCCGGGTGAGGTCCTGAAGCAGGGGCCAGTCTTGCTCGCGGCTCCCACAACACATCAGGCCGGTCACTCCGGCTTGGGCGGCGCGCTCCATGGCGTCGTCGAGGTGCGGGGCCAGTCGGGCGTCCTGCAAATGACAATGGGCATCGAAGAGGTTCATGGGTCATCAATTATCTGGATACTGAACACTGAATACTGAATACTAGCGTTTCTTATGATGACAAACAATGCCACTGATGCGGAGATTCTCCGGCAGGCTCGGGGAAAGTTCGCCTGTATTGCCACCTCCTATGGGTTGGGGGTGTTCAATGACAATTTTTTCAAACAGGCGGCACTGGTTCTGTTTGTCGCTGCAGGTCTCAATGATATGCAGGGCTATGCCATGGCGGTGTTTACGGCGCCCTTTATCCTGTTTTCCGCCCCGGCGGGTTGGTGTGCTGACCGGTTTATGAAAAGCCGTGTGGTGATTTCCGCAAAGTGGTTGGAGTTGCTCGCCATGATATGCGGTGCCGTGGGAATTTGCAGCGGACATTCCACACTTATTTTTGCCATGTTGTTCATCATGGGGTTTCAGGCCACCCTGTTCAGTCCGGCCATGAACGGAACACTTCCCGATCTTTATCCTGAACGCTTTATTACTCATGCCAACGGGATTCTTAGGATGCTGGTGACACTTTCCATCCTGGGGGGGGTGGCGGTGGCGGGAGTCATGTTGGACCATCAGGAGATCTGGTTCTGGGGAATTGAGAAGGGGCGGGTGCTGGTCGCCGGGACGGTCATCGGCGTTGCGCTGATCGGGTTGTTGGTGAGTTATGGGGTGCCGAAGCGGCCCCCTGCCAATCCCGCTGTGAAATTTCCTTGGAGCGGGCCCTGGTCTACTGTTCAGGAACTGTGGACCACCCGTAAGGATCCGCTGTTGGCCACGACCATCTTCACGAATGTCTTTGTCTGGCTGATCGGGTCGTTGGGGATCCTGATCATCAATCCGCTCGGCATCCAGCAGTTTCATATGAGCAAGACGCTGACCAGTTGCCTGATTGTGAGCCAGTTGGTTGGTATCGCTGTGGGCGGGGTCATCAGCAGTCGCCTGGTTCCGATCACACGGTGGTATCGGGTGGTCTGGCCGCTTTGTCTGGGGATGTCCCTGACCATGCTGGTCATGCCTTCCATTCCCTACCTTCCCTCCGCCCTGCACCAGACGGCACTCTATGGGTTGACCTTTCTGCTGGGCTGCTTTGGAGGCGGCATCCTGATTCCCATGGAAAGTTTTTTACAAATCCGCCCCCCTATCGTGCGCAAGGGGGCGGTGTTGGCGGCGGTCAATTTTATTGTGTTCATCGGAATATTATCCTCCGGCTTGTTTTCGAATTACCTGAACACCCATTGGAAACCGACTGAGGCTTTTGGGGTTATGGGCGTGTTTTCGTTGGGGGTGACGGCGGTTTTGTTTCTTTTGTTTCGACGTCGGAATGAAGTCATTGGGGAGTAACGACTCACGTGGTTAACCTTTTGATCTGCGCATTTGTCCGGTCGATTCTCAGGCTCCGATACCAGACCGAGGTGAGTGGGGTGGAGTCTGTCGCCAAGAAGGGGTGCTCTGGCATCCTCTTCCTGCCGAACCATCCCGGTCTTATTGATCCCGTTATTGTGATGTCGCAGCTCTATCCCCGATTCCGCTTGCGGCCGCTGGCGGATCAGGATCAGATGGATCGGCCGGGGATTCGATGGCTGGCGTCGCGGCTGGATGTGATTGCCATTCCTGATCCCACGCGCTATGGCGAAGCCAGTCGACAGGTCGTGGAGGAGGGGGTTGAGGCCTGTGTTCGGGCACTGAGGGCCGGCAGCAATATTCTGCTTTATCCATCCGGTCATATCATGCGCCAGCGCACGGAGAATCTGGCGGGATCCAGTGCGGTGGAAACCATTTTGGCAAGGCTTCCCGAAGTGCGCGTGGTCCTCGTTCGAACTCGCGGGCTGTGGGGTAGCGGCTTCAGTCGGGCCGCAGGGATGGCTCCGGCATTGGGTAAGATCCTGAAAAACGGGATTTTATCCCTATTGGCAAACGGAATTTTCTTTTCACCGCGACGCCAGGTGGACATCGAATTGCAGGAGCCGGAGGATCTTCCGCGGCAAGGGGGACGCGCCCGGCTCAATCGGTACTTGGAAGAGTTCTACAACCAGGACGCCCCGCCTGCCCGGTATGTCCCTTATACCTTGTGGGAGCAGGGTGGCGCCCATGAGTTGCCCGAACCGGCGCACGGGACCTATGCCGGAGATCCGTCAGAAGTTCCTGAAGCGACTCGAGCCCTGGTGATCCGTCATTTGAAGGATCTGACGGGAATATCCTCGCTCAAGGATGACGATTCATTGGCCCGGGATTTGAACCTCGACAGTCTGGCTTTGGTTGATGTGGGGCTCTGGGTGCAATCCGAATTCGGCTTTCCGGTGAGTGATGGCGCCGGGATGGAGACAGTCGGGGATGTCTTGCTGGCCGCCTGCGGCCTTTCTTCCGGCCCCTTGAAACAGGAGCTCAAGCCGATTCCGAAGGAGTGGTTTCCCGCAGGACGTGCCGATGTCGTGATCCCTCCCGGCATCACTCTGACCTCCGTTTTTCTTGCTCAGGCTTCCCTGGGACTCGATCGCGTTGTGCTGGCCGATCAGATGGGGGGCGTAAAGACCTATCGGGATATTATTGTCGGGATTCTGGCGCTTAAGCCGCAGCTTGAACGACTGCCTGGCGAGTACATCGGCATTATGCTTCCGGCCTCTGCGGGAGCGGGGGTGCTTTACCTCGCTACGTTGTTTTCGGGCAAGACGCCTGTGATGGTGAACTGGACGGTGGGCGTTCGCAATATGACGCACTCCCTGGATTTATTGGGCGTCAGGGCTGTGATTACCGCCGGGCGCGTCGTGCAAAAGATTGAATCCCAGTCTGGCAGCCTGGGCGCGCTCAAGGAACGGTTTGTTTTGGTAGAGGAGTTGGGCAAGAAGATCGGCACGAGTGCGAAACTTCAGGCGTGGCTCGGAGCCCGGACAATCTGGCGCCGCCGCCTGGCCGCAGTGAAGGTGGCAGACACGGCGGTGGTGCTTTTTACGAGCGGCTCCGAAAGTTTGCCAAAGGCCGTACCGTTGACACATGCCAATCTCCTCGCCAATCTTCGGGACTTTTGCAGTGTGTTCCGGTTCAGGGCCGAAGACCGGTTGATCGGAATTCTGCCGCCGTTTCATTCTTTCGGGTTGACGTGCACCCTTCTGCTACCCCTGTGCAGCGGCATTCCGGTGGCGTATCACCCCAATCCTACCGAGGGAGCCGTGCTCGCCCGGCTCATCGAGGCGTATAGAATCACCCTGCTGGTAGGGACTCCGACATTTTTGGGAGGAATTCTGCGTGCCGTGAAAGGGGCGGAGGTCGAGTCTCTTCGTGCCGTGATCACCGGGGCAGAGAAATGTCCGGAGGCGCTTTTTAACTTGATCAAGCGCCAGTGGCCGAATCTAAAAGTCATTGAGGGCTACGGCATCACCGAATGTTCACCGGTGGTGTCAGCCAACGATGAGGCGAATCTGCAACCCGGAACGATTGGAAAGCCCCTGCCCTCAGTCGAGATGGCACTGGTGGATGTGGAGACGGGGCGTCGAGTCGAGCCTGGCCGCCCCGGGATGCTGTTGGTTCGCGGGCCCAGCATTTTCGGGGGGTATTTGAAGTATGAGGGGGCCTCGCCTTTTGTGGAGTTTGAAGGAAAATCCTGGTATCGGACCGGGGATTTAGTGCTGCAACGGCCGGATGGAATGCTGGTCTTCTCGGGGCGGCTGAAACGCTTCGTTAAATTGGGTGGTGAAATGATTTCCCTGCCTGCCATAGAAGAGGCGCTGGCCCGTTTTTATGTGAAGCCAACGGATGAGGAATCGGTTATTGCCGTTGAAGCCACTCCGGTGGAGCTGAATCCCGAGCTTGTCCTGTTCACCCTCCGTGATCTCGACCGTGAGGAGGTCAACAACCGGATCAAGGAGGCGGGTTTGTCGTCCCTTCACAACATCCGGCTCATTCGCAAGATTGAAAAGATTCCCGTTCTCGGGTCCGGTAAAACCGACTACCAGACGTTGAAGAGGATTCTCAGGGAAAGGTAGTCAATTTTCTTGCGGTTGGCGGGCGGGGAAGCTAGGCTTTTGGCCGAATTTAAAGACAGGTAGGCGAATTTATGTTCTCGACGATGTTGAAGGCGAAATTGCATGGAGCCCGGGTGACGGGATCCAATTTGGATTATGAAGGCAGTCTGACGATTGACCGGGATTTGATGGATTATGTCAAAATCATGCCGTATGAGAAAATTCTGGTTTCCAACCTGGAAAACGGGAACCGGTTTGAAACCTATGCCATTTCAGGAGAACGCGGAAAGGGCGAGATTTGCCTGAACGGTGCCACGGCCCATCTCGGCAAAGTGGGCGACCGCCTCACCATCTTCACCTTCGGGCTCGTCCCCACCGACCAGGCCACTCAAATCCGTCCCCGTGTTGTTCGTCTCGACGAGAAGAACAGGATTATCGGCGGCTTGTGTCCGGTCTGAGCAGATAAGGAATCCAGAAGTCAGAATTCAGAATCCAGAATGAAGAAGCAACAAGATGAGAACTTCTTCTCATTCTGACTCCTGAATTCTTGATGCTCTCTTTCCTACGCGGCTGATTCCACCACCTCGTCCAAGGTTACCCGCTGTGAGGTGACCATGGTTTTGGTCACATGAAACTCGCGGATATTGCCGCGTTTGGGCACCTCGAACATCACTTCCAGCATCAGGTGCTCAAGAATGGCTCGCAGACCGCGCGCACCGGTTCCCTTCTTGGCTGCCAATCGTGCCATTTCTCGTAAGGCCGTATCGGTGAAGGTCAGTTTCACATTTTCCATGGCCATTAGTTTTTGGTACTGGCGGATCATGGCATTTTTCGGCTCGGTCAGCACCCGGATCAGATCCTCCTCGCGAAGGGGTTCCAGGGTGGTGACAACCGGTAGCCGCCCGACAAACTCGGGGATCATGCCGTATTTCATCAGGTCTTCCGGCTCAACCCGGCGCTTGAGTTCCTCGACGATGGTTTTCTTGGGGGGTTCTCCGAAGCCAAGCGCCTGTTTGCTCACGCGCCGGTTCAGGATGTCATCCAGACCGACAAATGCGCCGCCGCAGATGAACAGGATATGCTCGGTATTGATCTTGAGGTATTCCTGCTGGGGATGTTTCCGGCCGCCACCGGGAGGCACGCTCGCCGTGGTGCCCTCGATGATTTTCAGG
The DNA here is from genome assembly GCA_945890715.1 of PVC group bacterium. Classification (GTDB taxonomy): domain Bacteria; phylum Verrucomicrobiota; class Kiritimatiellia; order CAIKKV01; family CAITUY01; genus JAABPW01. Next base: position 17,120 of record CAMDCX010000026.1, read on the forward strand.
AGCGCCTGTTGAACGCCTTCGCCGGAGACATCACGGGTGATCGAGACATTTTCCGTTTTCCGGGCGATCTTGTCGATCTCGTCAATGTAGACGATGCCCCGCTGGGCACGCGCCACATCGCCATCGGCGGCCTGAATCAGGCGGAGCAGGACATTCTCAACATCCTCGCCGACATAGCCGGCCTCGGTCAGGGTGGTGGCATCGGAGATGCTGAACGGAACATCCAGGCAGCGAGCCAGCGTGCGGGCCAGAAGCGTTTTTCCGGTTCCGGTCGGGCCGATCAGCAGGATGTTGCTCTTTTCGATCTCCACATCCTTGAACGCCGCCATCGCCTCGCCGGGCTCGCTCTGTTGGAGGCGCTTGTAGTGGTTGTGAACGGCAACCGAAAGCACCTTCTTGGACTGATCCTGGCCGATCACGTACTGGTTCAGGAAATCGTAGATCTCGTGGGGTTTGGGTACCTTCGAGATTCCCTCCGCCTTTTTCGGGGGTGGGGGTGTCGGGGCGGGCTTTCCGCCCGACTTGACAAACATTTCCTGGCAGACCTTGGAGCAGTCCTTGCAGATGTAGGTGCCGGGTGGTCCCGCCAGCAGTTGTCCCGCCACTTCCGGCGATCGGCCGCAAAACGAACAGTTGGGAATGGTGTTCCTGGATTTAGCCATGGGGATTACACTTTCGGAATGGACACTTTGCGGCTGGCCAGAACACTATCCACCAGGCCGTATTTGCAGGCTTCGTCGGCGGACATGAAGAAATCGCGGTCGGAATCCTTGGCGATAGCCTCCAGGGTCTTGCCGGTGTGGAAGGCGAGAATGCCGTTCAGCCGGTCACGCAGACGCAGGATTTCCTGGGCCTGGATACTGATGTCGGTTGCCTGCCCCTGGGCGCCGCCCCAGGGTTGATGGATCATGATGCGGGCATTGGGCAGGGCGAAGCGCTTGCCCTTGGCTCCGGATGTCAGCAGGATGGCGCCCATGCTGGCCGCCTGGCCCACGCAGTAGGTTGCCACATCGCACTTCAGGAACTGGATGGTGTCGTAGATGGCCATTCCGGCCGTCACCGACCCGCCCGGCGAGTTGATGTACAGGCTGATATCCTTTTCGGCGTCCTCGCTCTGGAGGAAGAGCAGCTGGGCGATGATGAGGCTCGACACATCGTCGTCAATGCCGCTCCCGATGAAGATGATGCGATCCTTCAACAAGCGTGAGTAAATATCATAAGCGCGTTCGCCACGGCCGGTCTGTTCGACCACCATCGGCACAAGCATCTGGTTTTGAGTTTTCATGGTCATCCTTCCGGTGTGATTTTGGCTGCGGCATGGAGACTATCGACCGCCTTTTCAAGGCGCAGGTTCCGGCGCAGGCCCTCAAGCGTGTTGTCCCGCTTGGTCATTTCCTCTTTCATGCGTTCCGGCGTGATTCCGTAACGCACGGCCATGTCAGCCAGACGCTGTTCCACGTCCACCTGGGTCACGGTAATTTTCTCCTCGTCGGCGATGCGGTTGAGGACGTAGTTGACCTTGACGCGATCCGAAGCGGACTGGGCGGCACGACTGAAGATATCCTGGCGGTTCGATTCGATATCATCCTTGTTGACGCCCCGCCTGACATTTTCCTGAACCACATCCTGAATGATGTGGCGGGCTTCCTCCTCCACAAGGGATTGGGGAAGGTCGTTGATCGGGGTGTGGTCGATCAGCCATTTCACAATCTCGTCATTCTGCCGGCCCGTTTCCGTGGTTTCAGCGGTCTTGACCAGGTTTTCTCGAACGACTTTGCGGAGACCTTCGACGGAATCCGCCCCGACGGTTTTCGCGAAATCATCATTCAGTTCCGGAGCTTTCTTTTCGCGGATTCCCGTGGCGGTCACGGTAAAGACGGTGGACTTCCCGGCGAGGGACTTGGCCCGGTACCCTTCCGGAAACACGATGGTCGTTTCGCGGGTCTGGCCGATTTCAATGCCTTCCAACTGGGTCTTGATGCCCGGCAGGAACTCCGGCATGGTGTCCGACAACAACACCCAGAAGGCCTTGCCCTGCGCCAGTTCCGGATGGTCGGGCGCGATTTCGCTCAGCGGCTTGCCGTTGCAGGCCCCGGTATAATCGATTTCCACGACATCCTCTTTTTTTGCCGCGCGGCCGGTCACCGGTTCAAAATGGGCGCTACGGTCACGCATGTTCGAAAGGATCTGCTCGACATCCTCATCCTTTACCTCAACCTTTTTGCTGGTGACCGGAATGCCTTTGAAAGTCGGGAGGACGAAGTCAGGAGCCACATCCACGGTGACCTTGAAGGACAACGGAAGCTGCTTGGTGATCTGGACATCGGTAACATCCACGATGGAGACCGGCGTGAGGTTTTCCTGCTTCAGGGCGGTGTGATACGCCATCGGCACGAGTCGCTCACGGGTTTCCTCAAGGGCGTTTTTGGAATACTGCCGCTCGATGACGGCGACCGGGGCTTTGCCCTGGCGGAATCCCGGAATACGGGCGCCGCCTGAGATTTCCTTGATTACCTTCTGGTATTCGGCCATCACCTGCTCGGCCGGAACTTCAATACGCAACGCCTTGCGGCAGGGACCCACATTTTCAACTGTAACTTTCATAGACCGTAATTTCTCCCACTACTCTTTCATCGCCATCAGGAATTCAACATTACTCTTGGTTTTCTTCAGCCGGTTCACAATCAGTTCCATCGCTTCGACCGGCGGAACGCCGTTGATCGCGCGGCGCAAAATCCAGATCTTACTAAGCTCGTCGGGATGGAGCAAGAGTTCCTCTTTGCGCGTGCCCGATTTTTCGATGTTGATCGCCGGGAAGATCCGCTTGTCCACCAGGGTGCGGTCGAGGCACAACTCCATATTACCGGTACCCTTGAATTCCTCGAAGATCACCTCGTCCATCCTGCTTCCGGTATCCACCAGGGCCGTGGCGATGATGGTCAGGCTGCCGCCGTGCTCGATATTTCGGGCCGCGCCGAAGAATCGCTTGGGTTTGTGCAGGGCATTGGCGTCCACGCCGCCCGAGAGAATCTTGCCGCTGTGCGGCTGAAGGGTGTTGTAGGCGCGGGCCAGGCGGGTGATGCTGTCGAGCAGGATGCACACGTCCTTTCCACATTCCACCATACGCTTGGCCATCTCGATCACCATTTCGGCGACCTGGACGTGCCGCTCTGGCGGCTCATCGAAGGTCGAGCTGAGCACGTGCGCCTTCGTCGTGCGTTCCATGTCGGTCACTTCCTCGGGCCGCTCATCAATCAGTAGCACGATCAGGTAGGCATCCGGATGGTTGGCCGAGATGCTGTTGGCGATCTTCTGGAGGAGCACCGTCTTGCCGGTGCGGGGCGGAGCCACGATTAGTCCGCGCTGCCCCATGCCGATGGGGGTGAAGAGATCCATGACGCGCATCGAGACTTCCGCCGGCTCGCGCTCCAGCATGAAGCGGCGGTCGGGGAAGAGCGGGGTCAGATTTTCAAACGGGATCTTGCTCTTGGCCTTCTCCGGGTCGGTGGAGTTGATCTTATCGACCTTGATGACGGCGAAGAAACGCTCCTTGTCCTTGGGCGCCCGGATTTCGCCCTCAACGGAGTCGCCGGTACGCAGGGCGAACCGGCGGATCTGCGACGGGGACACATAGATGTCCTCGGGGCAGGGGAGGTAGTTGTAATAGGGCGAGCGGAGGAACCCGAAGCCGTCGGGCAGGATTTCCAGAACGCCTTTGCCGTGCAGGGAGCCATTCAGGCGGCCATTGGCGCGCATGACTTCGAAAATGAGTTCATGCTTGCGCAAGGCGCCAAGATCGATGAGGCCGTAGCTGTCGGCCATGGCGTTCAGATCCGGGACGGGCATCAGTTGCAAGTCGGACAGGTTCAGTGAACGCGGGGTTCCCTGCGGACGCTGGGCATGAGGCGGAAATCCGCCGTTAACCTCGGCCTGGGGAAGGGGCTGGCCATCGGGACCCAGGACGGGGGCTGCCGGAGGCTGCACATTGCCCTGGGATTGACTGTCCTGTGGAAGTCCTCCATGGGTGCCGGGCTCATAGTGGGGCAGATGCTGGGGGGGGCGATCCATGTCGGGCTGTGAAACCCGGGGGCGTTGCTGGGGGCGTCCCCCGCGTCCACGACGGTTACCCCGATGTTCCGGTCTGCCTGAATGAGGATGTTCGCGTCTTTCTTCCATATTTATTCTCCGCGGAGTGACCGCATGACTTGTTTTGTCTGTTCTTCCAGCAACGCCTTGCTGCCGCAATTGTAGAGTGTAAAATCCGCCCGTTCCATTTTCCGGGCCAGGCTCATCTGGGAGGCGATCCGCGCACGGGCTTCCTCCGGGGTAAGCCCCCGGTCAGCCAGCCGTTGAAGCTGCTCCGCTTCAGGCGCCCCCACACACACCACCTTGTCCCAGCCCCGGTCTGCTCCAATTTCATACAACAGTGGAATAACGACCGCCACGAGGACTGTGGACGCAGGCTGACTTCCAAGCCAGTCTGCAATTTTTTTCATAATCACCGGATGCGTGAGGGCATTCAACGCCTCCCGTTTTCCGGAATCGCCAAAAACCAACCGACCCAGGGCGGCGCGATCAATCCGCCCATCAGACCCCATAATGTCCGGCCCGAACGTGCGAATCACTCCACGACGGACTGATTCGTCCTCTTCCAAAATCCGGTGCCCGATCTCATCCGCTTCGCACACGGGGATTCCGGCCTGACTCATGAACGATCCCACCAGACTTTTTCCACAGGCAATACCGCCCGTTACTGCAATTTTGATCATGATGGAGGAATAAAAGGGTGAAAAGCCTGCCGAATCTCTTCAGCAATGCTGAAACAACATGGGGTCAATCGAGTATGGATTAAAATGGAGCACGACCTGTAACAACTTGGAATCGGGTTAGGATTCGGGAAAAGTGTGTTCCTTGTACGATACGCAGGGAGGAGCGTCAATGATTAATTTTGAGGATTGAAGGTTGGTGCGTGAGCCGTTACCTTACACGGTTTGAGGTGATGATTATGAAGTCGAAGAAATTTTATGTTACGACGCCGATCTATTATGTGAATGACCGGCCTCACATCGGGCATGCCTACACGACCATCCTGGCGGACGTTCTGGCCCGGTACCATCGGCTTTTGAACGTGCCGACCTTCTTTCTGACCGGCGCGGATGAGCATGGGCAGAAGGTTCAGCAGGCGGCCGATAAGGCGGGGATTTCACCCCAGCAGCATGCCGATGCCACGGTGGTTCGTTTTCAGGACCTGTGGAAGAAGCTTGAAATCACCCACGATGATTTCATCCGCACCACCGAGCCCCGGCATAAGACTGTGGTTCAAAAACTGTTTCAGGCGCTTTATGAGAAGGGCGAAATCTATCGGGCCGAGTATGACGGCTGGTATTGTGTGCCCTGCGAGCGTTTCTTCATGGAGAAAGACCTTGAGAATGGCGCCTGTCCCGACTGCAAGCGGCCGGTGGACCGGATCCGCGAGTCCAACTATTTCCTGCGGATGAGTCAGTATCAGGACTGGCTGATTCAGTACATTCAGGACAATCCGAAATTTATCCAGCCGGATTTCAGGCGCAATGAGACGCTCGGGTTTCTGCGGAAGCCCTTGACTGACCTGTGCGTGTCGCGACCCAAGAGTCGTTTGAGCTGGGGAATTGAGCTGCCGTTCGACAAGGATTTTGTCGCCTATGTCTGGTGCGATGCCCTGACCAATTACATCAGCGCGGTGGGGTATCTGAGTGACGACGTGAAATTCAAGACCTGGTGGCCGGCCTCCTGTCACCTGATCGGGAAGGACATTCTCACCACGCACACGGTGTACTGGCCGATCATGCTCAAGGCCATGGGGGTGGAATTGCCCGAATCCGTTTTTGCGCACGGTTGGTGGCTGGTAGGCGACAGCAAGATGAGCAAGACGACAGGTAATGTGGTGGATCCCATGGAGTTTGTCGACAAGCATGGGGTGGATCCCTTCCGCTATTTCCTGATGGCCGAGATGATCCTCGGGCAGGATGCGAGTTTCACGGAAGAGGCATTTGTCCGGCGCTACAATGCCGATCTGGCCAATGATCTGGGGAATATACTCAGCCGGCTCCTGAAGATGATTGAATCCTATACGGGCGGCCTGCTGCCTGAACCCGGCCAGCCGGGCGAGGAGGAGTTGCAACTTCGGGCGGCGGCCGTGGAGTCCGCCGGGGCAATGGAATTGGCCATTACCGGGATGCGCCTCGACCAGGGACTGGCTGCGGTGACTAATGTGGTGCGGGCGGCGAATCGGTATCTGGAAAAGAAGCAGCCGTGGACCCTGGCCAAACAGGCCGACAAGCAGCCGCTCCACACGGTGCTGTATCATGCCGCCGAGACGCTGCGGATTGTCAGCGGTCTGTTGTTCCCGGTTATGCCCGGCAAGATGACCGAATTGCGCCAGGCGCTGGGAATTCAGGAGGCGACGCCCGATATCCGCTCTCTTAAGGAATGGGGGCTATTGAAGCCTGGAACGAAACTGGGCGCGATGCAGGTCTTGTTCCCCCGGATTATGCCCGAAGAGAAGAAGACGGAAACCTCCGTTGGAGCCGGGACGCCCCCGTCCCGCCCGCCGAAAGAAGCCAAAACCGAGCCGGTAGGGGTTGCCCTGGTTGAGTATGCCGATTTCCAGAAGATTCAGCTTCGGACCGCCCGGATCATCTCGGCTGAAAAGGTGGCCGGGGCGGACAAGTTGTTGAAGCTTCAGATTGATGTGGGAGGGGAGGCGCGTCAACTGGTGGCGGGAATTGCGCAACACTATGATGCCGCCACATTGCCCGGGAAGACGGTGGTCGTGGTGGCCAATTTGAAACCGGCGGTCATTCGCGGGGTGGAATCCAACGGGATGCTTCTGGCGGCCAGTCACGGCAAGGAGCTCAGGCTGGTGACCGTCGAGGGCGATTTTTCAAGTGGAGCCGTTGTGAAATAGGTGTGGAGCCTTACTTGACTCCCTCTCGTTCATCCTTCATCATTAACCCTTCATATTTTCATCAGGGGCGGTTAGCTCAATCGGTTAGAGCACTAGATTTACATTCTAGGGGTTGCAGGTTCGAGTCCTGTACTGCCCACCATGAGAATAGCGTGAAGGAGATGAGTCGATGCCTTATCCACAACTTGATCGCAGCACATTAATTCTCAAATCCCTGGCTCAGCGGGCCAACAAGCTTTCCATTGAGCGGGATCAAGTGACGCCTGATCAGGAAGCTCACTCCCTCGGGGCTTCGGAAATGCAGACAATAGGGGTGATGGTGGAGCGGATCCGGGCCGCCCGCCTGGCGAACCGGCCCGTGGTGATGGCCTTTGGGGCCCATACGATCAAAAACGGTCTGGCTCCGGTGCTGATCCGGTTGATGGAGCAGGGGTGGCTCACTCATCTGGCGACCAATGGCGCCGGAATCATTCACGACTGGGAGTTCGCTTACCGGGGGCAGAGTAGCGAGGATGTTCAGGGGAATGTTTCCCGCGGCGAATTCGGACTCTGGCAGGAAACGGGGTTTTTTCTGAACCTGGCTCTGGTGGTGGGGGCGTATGAGGGACTGGGCTATGGGGAGTCGGTCGGCGCCATGATCGAGCGGGAAGGGTTGGATATCCCTGCCCGAGATAATCTGATCTCCGAGATTTTAGACTTCAAATCCAGCGCGTCGACCGACCGGCTTGCGGCAGCGGTCGACTTGTTGGGGGCGATCAAGAAATTCGACCTGAAGGCAGGATGGATGGCGGTACCCCATCCCTTCAAGGCTTACAGTGCCCAGGCGGCCGCTTATCGGCTGGGGATTCCGTTCACGGGTCATCCCATGATCGGGCATGACATTATCTACAACCACCCCATGAACCATGGGGCGGCGATCGGGCGTACCGCGCTTCGTGATTTTCTTTCTTTTTCCGACTCCATCAGCCGGATGCAGGATGGGGTCTATCTGTCCGTGGGATCCGCCGTGATGTCGCCGATGATCTTTGAAAAGGCGTTTTCAATGTCCCAGAACCTTGCGCTCCAGAAAGGCGCCCGTATTGACCGTCATTTCATGGGGGTTGTAGATCTCGCGGAATCGACCTGGGATTGGCAGAAAAACGGGGAGCCGCCCAAGGACAATCCCGCCTACTACCTCCGGTACTGCAAGACCTTCAGCCGCATGGGGGGCGAGATGCGGTATCTCTGCGCTGATAACCGCGATTTCCTGCTCACCCTCACCCACATGCTGGGAGAAAAGGAAGAATAAGATTACCACGGAGGGGGCGGAGGGTTGAGGGAAAGTGGAAGAAAAGAAAATGTTGCGGCATTTTCGTTCGGGAGTACCCGAGCCAAAAATGCCGCAACACCGTTCCTTGAGGGGGAGGGGATGAGGGTGGGGTTTGAACGGGGAGAATAATAGCTTGCGATAGTGTTTAATCATTTGTTATATATAACCGTGATATAACAGAATGAGGCAAGCGTGATTATTCATGAGGAATTGACGGCGGGGATTATCGGGGCGGCCATTGATGTTCATAAGTATTGGGGCCCCGGTCTGTATGAGGAAATCTACGAGAGAAGTTTATGCGAAGAATTGCGAAATCGGGCGATTGTGTTTGAACGTCAGGTCTCGATTCCGCTTTTGTATAAATCCGTTCAGGTGGGTGACGACCTGCGGCTCGATCTTCTTGTACAGAAACAGGTTGTTGTCGAAATAAAAGCCGTCTCAGAACTTCTGCCCGTTCATGAATCTCAACTGCTGACCTATATGCGACTCACCCGGTGCCGTATTGGATTGCTTCTGAATTTCAATGTGTTCGCCATGAAGCAGGGAATTCGCCGCTTCGTCACATAGCTTAACCCCTGCCTCGTCCCCTCCCCCTTCAGAAAGGTGTTTCGGCGTTTTACAAGGGGCGGGCCCGCCCCTTGTAAAACGCC
>CAMDCX010000027.1 GCA_945890715.1 PVC group bacterium
GGGGCGCTGTGCGCCGCGACAGGGACTATACAGGCTCTCGGGAGAAGGTCGCGGCGCACAGCGCCCCTCCCACGGAGCCTTGAGAAAGCCATTACCCCCTCGTTAGTGACCCCATACGGCAAAAAAAATGGGGCTGAAATGGGAAAACCTGTTATGATTCCGCGTTTTTGGGAGAAAAATCATGGGTTTAAGTATTGGTATTGTGGGGCTTCCGAATGTCGGGAAGTCGACGATTTTTAACGCGCTGACGCGGGCTCAGAATGCCGAGGCAGCGAATTATCCCTTTTGCACCATTGAGCCGAACAAGGCAGTTGTGCCGGTGCCGGATTCCCGGCTCGACAAGCTGACGGAAATGGCGAAACCCCAGAAAACCATCCATGCCACTGTCGATTTCGTGGACATCGCAGGCTTGGTGAAAGGTGCCAGTAAGGGAGAGGGGTTGGGCAACAAGTTCCTTTCCAATATTCGGGAAACGGATGCCTTGCTTCATGTAGTTCGCTGTTTCGCGGACGAGAATGTCGTTCATGTTGACGGCGCGGTGGATCCTGTTCGGGATGTCGGGGTGATCGAAACCGAACTGATTCTGGCGGATTACCAGTCCGTGGAGACCCGGGTTGCACGGCTGGGAAAACAGATTCGGGGCGACAAGAGTCTCCAGCCTTCGCTGGATATTGCCCAGGCGTTGCTGGATCATCTCGGCAAGGGGAAGATGGCGGTTGAATTTGAGGATCACAAGACGGATGCCGCTGTGCTGATGTTCAGGGAATGTCCGCTTCTGACGGACAAGAAGATGATTTATTGCTGTAATGTGGATGAGGCCGGACTGCAGGGGGACAGCGAGGCGTTCCTGAAGATTCGGGAGCATGCCACCTTACGGGGTTGTGATACGGTTAAGATTTGCGCCAAAATGGAAGAGGACCTGAACGGGATGACCGAGCCCGAGCGCCTGGAGTTCCTGAAGGAATACAAGGTGGTTGAAAGCGGGCTCGACCAGATTGTTCACACGGGTTACCACACGCTGGGCCTGATCAGTTTCCTGACCTCCGGGCCGAAGGAAGTGCGGGCCTGGACCATCCGGCGCGGGTGGAAGGCGCCCCAGGCGGCCGGCGTGATCCACACGGATTTCGAGCGGGGGTTCATCCGGGCCCAGGTAATCGCCTATAAGGATTTCGTGGAATACGGCGGAGAGTCCGCCTGCAAGGCCAAGGGCCTTCTTCGCCTCGAGGGCAAGGAATACGAAGTTCAGGACGGCGACGTCATTGAATTCCTCTTCAACGTCTAAGGGGATATACCACCCGCTTCGCTGGAGATCACGGAGAGGTGGAGGGGAGAATAGAAATGTTGCGTGATTTTCCGAATGGCGAGTACTCCATTCGGAAAATCACGCAACGCCTTCTCAGGAGGAAGGTCCAAGAATCCCTGCGCTACGCCAGCTAGGGTATTCCTCGAGGAACGGTGTTGCGGTATTTTTATGCGGTGTACTCGCCGCATACAAATACCGCAACATTTTCTTTCCTGTCCTCTCTCTCACCCCTCCGTTTTCTCCAGCGAAGCGGGTGGTAAATTCTTAATCTGCGGGGAGGATTTCGACCAGTTGGAGGTCGAAGGTGAGATCCTTTCCGGCAAGCGCGTGATTACCATCCATCGTGATCGTTGTTTCTGATTCCGCCACGACCACCACGGAGATCGTTCCGGTAGGGCTCTTGAGTTGAAGGCGCTGGCCGGGTTTCAATTTCAAGTGGGGAGGCATTTCCGCCTTGGGGAACTCCACCACCATCTCGGGCTGGCGTGGGCCATAGGCTTCGGTGTGGGGAATTTTGACGGTTCGGCTCTCATTCAGGGTCAGGCCTGTCACGCCGCGATCAAATCCCGGGATGACTTCACCGCTACCCAGGGTGAACGTGAGTGGCTCGCCGCCGGACGAGGAGTCAAAGACCGTTCCATCATCCAATTTGCCAGTATAATGAACCCTCACCTTTTGTCCTGCCTGTGCCTGTGTCATGGTGTCCCTTTGTGTTGAGTATCGTCAAAATCTGAATTCTACCGAGAGCCGCGAAACAAGGGAACGGAAAACTTGCAGAAGAGGGCGGATTTGCGACAATGTCTTTCTGATTGGGATTTGAATGAAAAAGGAGATGTGTGATGAGGCATAAACTTATCGGGTTGGGTCTGGTGGTTATCATGGCTGGATTGGGGTTATCGGCATTGGGGGCTGACAAGAAAGTGGCCGAGGGATCGCAGGCGGGTGAATTGTTGCGGAATGCCTATCTGGCGGTGGTGGATGCGGAAATGGCTCGTTCCGAACAGCGGATTGTTGATGCGACGGCGGCCTATCGGCGGGCGTTGGGCTTGTATGGCCGACTGCAGGCGGAATATCCGGGATGGCAGGCGCCGATGGTGAATTACCGGGTGGCCGAATGCCAGAATGAATTGGGTGCCATGGAGTCACCCTGGGCTTTGGAGTCCGGCACCAATTCGGTTTTAACAGCGAATTCTGAAACCAATGACACGGTACGCCTTCAGGGATTACTGCAGGAGCTTCGTGAAGCACAGGGCGCCATGATGTCGGATCGGGAAAAGGGATCCCAGAGCGTGCGCAAACAGCGGGAGGAGGAGACAAGCCGCCTGAAGGATGAACTGGACGATACGGTGAAGGCCAATCAGGCGTTGCTTCGCAAAGTGGCCCGGCTGGAGGCGCGATTGAATCGTTCTGGAGCTTTGGAGGGCACCAACATGATTGCCCGGGCGGTTGTCGCCGCTGTCAAATCGGAGTCCCGTCGCCTGATGCAGGACAACAAGAATTCTGAGGCCATTGCGCTCCTGCGCGAGGCGTCGGATCTGATTCCAACCGAGTCTGATCTGCTCATCCAGTTGTCGGTAGCGTATTGTCGTGCTGCGGAGTTTGCGTCGGCGGTGACGGTGCTGGCACCGTTCGATGTCAAGCGTCCCACTCATGCCGACGCCCTTTTGACGCTGGGCACCGCTTACATGGGGATGGGGCGGATTGGTGAGGCACGGGTGGCAACGGAGAAGGCGTTGAAGATCAATCCCGATTCCCCCGAGGTGAATTACAACATGGCTCAGATCTTGATTTCCCTTTTTCCGCCCGAGGTCATGGACTCGCAGCAGCATTATCGTCGCGCGCTGGAGTTGGGAATGGCGCCTGATCCAGAATTCGAGAATACCCTGCGAACCGCCCTGATCATTGCGCGGCTTAAGAATCGTCCTTCGACAAGCCGATCCACAAAAGTGCAACGGGGCAGCACACCGGCGAGGGCCATTCCCTTTTCCGGTGATAAGTAACGCGTAAGGACTCATCATGGCCCGTTATCACGTCATTGCCTGTCATGTGTTGTGGAGGGAATTGTGTCATTTTGCCTCGCTTTCGCCCCATGTTTTTACATTTAATTTTGTGAAGCAGGGGCTTCACAATACCCCGGAGTTGCTGAAGGTACAGCTTCAGAAGGCTGTGGATGAGGCGCCGGAGGAATGCGAGGCTGTCCTGCTGGGTTACGGATTGTGCAGCAACGGCGCGGCGGGGGTGACGGCCCGTACCAAGCCGATGGTGATTCCCCGGGCTCATGATTGCATTACCTTCTTTCTGGGCTCCAAGGAGCGGTACCGGGAGTATTTTGATGCTCATCCGGGAACTTACTGGTACACCCCGGGCTGGATCGAATGTTCCCTGCAGCCGGGGCTGGATCGGTATAATTTTTTAAGGCGGGACTATGTCGAGAAATATGGGGAAGATAATGCGGATTATCTGATGGAGATGGAGCAGGGCTGGATGAAGGAATACAGCAATGCCGCCTACATTGACCTGGGATTTAGTGATACGGTCCGTTTCAAGGAGTATACCCGGGAATGCGCCCAATGGCTGGGGTGGAAGACCGATGAGCTCCAGGGGGATTCCGGTATGATCCAGGCGTTTGTGGGGGGGCAGTGGGATTCGGATCGCTTTTTGATTGTCGAGCCGGGACAGACCATTGTAGCGTCTCATGACGCAACCGTCGTGAGGGCAGGATGAAGATTTTAAACAGAAGCCGAAAAGCTCGCGAAGAGAGAAAATGACATGAAAAGAATATTAATTGGCATGATGGGGGCTGGGTTGCTGATGGCGGGCGGGTGTGTGACGATGGTGGATCAGAACACCATGGCCCAGCAACAGGCGGATATGGAGCGAATGCGCGAGGAGGTTCAGCGGCTCCATGAAAAACTGAACGGAATCGAACTTGAACAGCAGAACCTGACGCGGGATATCGGCGCCGCCCGTGGTTCTTCAAAAGATGACGTGGTTGTCCGGAACCGGTTGGATACCCTGGAACGGCAGGTTCAGTCGTTGGCCGCCGGACGGGAATCGGATCGCAAAGAGATCGTGAACAAGGTGGCGAATCTCGTGGGCTCGTCGTCAGGTGGCGGGGCTTCATCAGGCCGCTCCTCTTCAAGCCGCTCGAGTGCGGGGGGGGCGCAAACCGGTTACGAACATGTGGTGGAGTCGGGACAATCGCTGTCTGCCATTGCCGCCGCCTACAAAGTCAGTATGACATCGATCAAGAAGGCGAACAATTTGAAATCAAGCACGCTTCGAATTGGCCAGAAGTTGTTTATTCCGAAAAACTAGCAGGCTACTGTGCCGCCTTCAGGAATTCCCGGGTGTGGCTGAAATTCCCGCACCAGGTGGTGTACATCACTCCCGCCACGCCAGGGATCCCCTTGGCGTCATCCAGCCACGACGTGATCATCCGGGGATCGCTATCGTAATACCCCGCTAGAATCTGACGATTTCCCAGGCCTGAAAAATGGCTCAGGGTGTTACGGCGTGTGCCCGGATTCATTTGCCAGTTGACGACCGTCACGTCACGGGGAAGCCCTTTCCAGGCTCCGTTCCAGGGCCCCTTCCCCTTGACGAGGTAGTAGAACCCCTTTGATCGGGCGTTATGGTTCGGATCAAACATGTCCGACCAGATGAAAAGCGGTTTCCCCGGATCGGATTTTTTCAGGATATCAACGCATCGGCCGACATTATCCGCAAGGATTTCTGCGGGCGTCAGGCCGCGCCGGGCGCAGGACTCATCCCACCCCTGCACGCGAATTTCGTCATGACTCATCAGGTAACCGTCCGGTTGAAGAGAGTCACGCACCTGTTTGGCCTGTTCGGCTAGGATTTCATAGACTTTCGGGTCGCTCATGCAGCAGGCCACCGAGCCCTCGTAGATGATGGCCGCGTGGTAATAGCTTGCCCGGACACGCTGTCCCTCCTGGAGCCGACTGCCGGGGAGTAGGTGAACGACCGGAGGCGTGTGCCACGATGTGGAGTCCCCGGCCCAGGGATCCATACCCGTTAAGGGGTCGCGAATCGTTTCAAAATCGCGGCCCTCCTCATACGTGATTGCCCCGCTGTTGCTGGTGATCCGGAGCGGTGTTCCCGCGCGTCGAAGCACGTTGACGAACCCGGCGGGTTCCACCCGGACATCGTCCCACCAGAGTGTCCCGGACACCCCGGCCCAGGTGCCGAGATAAAGGGAGACTTCGGAGGAGTCGAGCGTATTGAACGTGATATCGAGCCGTGTCCAATCCATGGTGCGCAGGATGGGAAGGATTTGATAATTCAGGGTTCGCCCGTCCGACCCCAGGGCCATGATCCGGATATCCTCAGCAACCCAATCCTGAGTCTTCACGGAAACGGATACATGATAGGTTCTGAAGGGAGCCAGTTGTAGTTTCTGACAGACGCGGGCGTGACGATGCCGGGGTTCGTAGCGGGCTACGTCCTGCATGCGCAGGGAGGCGGTTCCTTCGTTTTTGACGGAGGTATCCCGAAAGGAAATTTCCCCCGGGGAATCCACAAAAGCCCACCCGGCGGGGGTGTTGTTGTTGAAGGCTTCAAACCCGCCATTGAGAATCGGCACCGATTCATTCGGAACCAGGGTACCCTTGCGGATGACGAAGGGCGCGTCGCGGACGGGAAGGCCCTCAGCCAGATTCGGGTCCCGGCTGAGCAGGCTGTTGGAATAGCCCATGGGCATGACGGCGGCAATGAGATCCAGTTTCAATCGGCGACAGGTTTCACGCAATTCCCGCCAGTGGTTTGTATATCCCGGCGGAAGTGTGTCCCAGCGCATGAACTTGAAATCAGCGAACACCACGCCGTTATACCCCTCGGAGGCGACCCGTTCGAGGAGTGCCATGGTTTTCGCCCGGTGCGCGTCCGGGAGCAGGCCGGTTTGCAGATAGATCCAGCGGTGCGGGAGGGGGGACGTTTGTGCGGATAAATAACCGGGCAACCCGAGAAGGAGCACAAAAAGGAACGCCTGAATTGATGACTTCACGGCGAGAATATTAGCCGTCAGAGCCTTCGCAGTCAAAATATGCTATCACGGGTCTGGAATGGATTTTCGTGGGGGTCTATGATAATTGTTCCTTTCGATAAAAGGATGCTCTTATGAATCATCAACGATATGCTCTTATTTTGGTTATTGCGGGGCTCATGGGATGGAGTGGGTTTCACGCCTGCGGGGCGGGCTCCACGAGTCCTGCGCTGGTTTGCCTTCAGGCGACCTATGATTTCGGCACGGTGTCGGCCGATTCAGAAATTGAGCATCGGTTTGTGCTGACCAATCAGGGAAGCCGGGTGGTAAAAATTAAGACTGTTCATGTAACGTGCGGGTGCACCAAGGCCGTGATGACCACCAACCAGGTGGCCGCGGGTGGGACGGTCGGGTTGGATGTGAACATTAATTTTAAGGGACGACGCGGGCCTCTTCTGAAGTCGATTTATGTCGACACGGATGACCCCCATAATCCGTCCCTGCGGCTGGAGATAACAGGAACCGTTCTGGTTCCCATTGACGTTCAGCCGGAGGGAATCCATTTCGGAACGGTCGGGATTGAAGGCCTGATTGAGCGGGACGTGTTGTTGACCGCGACGGGCACCAATGTGTTCAATATCCAGTCGGTGGCCGTTTCCTCAACCCTGGTTTCCGCAAAATGGGAGACTCTGGAAAAGGGAAAGCGGTATCGTGTCACCGTCTCAAGCGAGGGCCCCCGCAGTTATGGCTCAACGATGGCCTCCATCAAGGTGGAGACGGATCATCCCCAGGCAGAGCAGGTAAACATCCCCGTCGCGGCGTTTGTGGCCGGGGATATTGTGGCGGCCCCCGGTGTTCTGATGCTGATCCCGACGGCCACCAACAGCGTGAGAACCTCGCGACTCACTCTCTGGTCGCCTGCTTCAAAACCGTTCAAGGTAACGAAGGTGGAGTGTCCTCCGGGGGGGATGACCGCGACGGTGAGTACGGTCTCAGCGGACCGGAGTTTGGTTGAGGTGAAGACCTGGGGGGCTCTTACGGGGAAGGACGGCACCTCGCTACGGATTGAAACCGACTTGTCGACCATGAAGGAGCTTCGGATTCCCGTGCGGGTCTTGTCTTCACAGAGCCGGGAATCGATTCTGGAAAGGTGATGATGCGGGCAGGCCTTTTAGTTGTATTTCTCATGGCCCTGATTCTGGGGCCCCGGGAAACACGGGGAATGAATCCCGTAACGGTTGAATTCTTTTTTGAATCCGGGTGTGACAGTTGCCTGCAGGTCCGGAACCGGGTGCTTCCTGAATTGGAGAACCGGTATTCAGGCCTTTATGCTTTGCAGGAGCGGGATATCGGGATCAAGTCGAATTACCTTGTTCTGGTGGCCTATCAGGACGCCCTCGGGGTGAGGGAGAATGTGCCGGTGTCCATGGTGGTGGATGGCCGGGAATTTCTGGCAGGCTTGCCCCGCATTCAAGCCCAGTTATTTGGAGCCTTGGATCGGGCGGTGGTGCGGTCGATTCAGAAGGAAGCGCCTGTCCCGGTGGCGTCCACGATTTTGCCGGAAGACCCGTTACAGCGGCGGGTGAAGTCGTTTACCCTGGCGGCTGTATCCGCAGCGGCCGTGGTCGACAGCATCAATCCCTGCGCCATGGCCACGCTGGTTTTTTTTATGAGTCTGTTGTCCGTTGCGCGAATCAGCATCAGGCGGATGTGGCTGGCGGGATTGGCTTTTCTGACTGCCAGCTTTATCACTTACATCGCCATCGGATTTGGTTTGCTGGGAGTGCTTCAGTTTTTTCATACCAGTCGAGTGATCCGACTGGCCCTGGACTTAATTCTGATCGGCGTGATGCTGGTGTTCGCCTTTCTGTCTTTCCGGGACGCGATCCGATACCACCGGTCCGGGCAATCCGGGGATGTCGTGTTGAAACTTCCGACGAGTTTGCAGGGTCGAATTCACCGCGTGATGAAAAGCGGCTTAAGGAAGCGGAGCCTGGTGTTGGGCGGATTGGGCGTGGGGGGGGTGGTAACCGTCATTGAAACTGTATGCACGGGTCAGGTCTATGTTCCGACCCTGGTTCTGATGCTGAAGCAGGGCGAGTCGGTCCTGCGTTGCGTCGGCTATTTATTGGTATATAATGTTATTTTTGTGCTGCCGTTGGTTGTGACGCTGGCGTTGACCTGCGGGGGACTGAGCACTCCGGCACTGGTGGAGTGGAGTCGGCGCAATGTTGCGGTCAGCAAGACCTTGTTGGGTGTATTTTTTCTGATGATGACGGTCATGCTATTGGTGTTGAGGTAGGCGTCAGATCTCAAATTTGAACTATAAGAGGAATCGCGGACATGAAGAAAAAGACGACACAGGCGAAGGTTGAGGGAAATATCCGGTTGATGGCGGCGCATGCCCGCTCGGTGGCTGAATCGCGGACGACTACCGCCGAGAGCCGTATTGTGATCGCGGTGATCGGGGAGGATCGGCCCGGTATCATGGCGGGGGTTACTTCCGTTCTGGCCCGGCACAGTGCGAACATTCTGGACGTGAGCCAGACCATCATGAGCGATCTTTTTACCATGGTCATGCTGGTGGACATCCGGGGGGTGAAGGTTCCCTTTTCGACGCTGAAAACGGGGCTGGAAGAGCATGGGCGGGAGGCGGGTCTTTCGATCATTGTCCAGCATGAAGAGATTTTTAAGGCGATGCACAGGGTGTAGGGAAAGGGGTAAATCATGGCCATCAGTTCCGAGGAGATTTTTGAAACGCTGGGGATGATTCATGCCCAGAAGCTGGATATTCGTACGGTCACGATGGGGGTTGACCTTCATGACTGTGCCGGGCCGGACAGCCGTCGCGTGGCCCGCAACACGTATGAAAAGGTCATGAGGATGGCCGGGAAACTGGTTTCCACGGCCGAGGCGGTGGCCCGGGAGTATGGTATTCCGATTGTGAACAAGCGAGTATCCGTTACGCCGGTGGCCTGGATTGCGGCCGCCTGCGAAACGCGCGACTACACGCCGATTGCCCGCGAGCTGGATCGGGCGGCAAAGGAACTGGGCATTGATTTCATCGGCGGGTTTTCAGCCCTGGTTCAGAAGGACATGACGCCCGCAAGCGAGGCATTGATCCGGTGTATTCCCCGTGCCTTGGCGGAAACGTCGCGGCTCTGTTCGTCGGTCAATATTGGAACCACCAAGGCAGGCATCAACATGGATGCCGTGGCGCTGATGGGGCAGATCATCAAGGAGGCGGCGGCGCTCACGGCTGACAGTTCCGGAAGTGCCTGTGCGCGCCTGGTGGTGTTCTGCAATGCGGTGGAGGATAATCCCTTCATGGCTGGTGCCTACCTGGGGGCGGGTGAGGGAGATGGGGGACTTTCGGTTGGAATTTCCGGGCCAGGAACCATCCGGGCGGTTGTTCAGGCCATGGGCCGAGACCTCGATCTTCAAACTGTTGCCGAGGAGATCAAGCGGGTGGCCTTCAAGATCACCCGGGCCGGTGAACTGGTGGGACGGAAATGTGCGACCCGCCTGGGCGTGCCGTTCAACATCGTTGATCTTTCGCTTGCGCCTACCCCGGCACCAGGCGACTCGGTGGCGGATATTCTCGAGGCCCTGGGTCTGGATAAGGTCGGGTCGCCCGGTACCACGGCGGCGTTGGCTCTCCTGAACGACGCGGTCAAGCGCGGCGGCGCCATGGCAACCAGTCATGCTGGCGGTATGAGCGGTGCCTTTATTCCGGTCAGTGAGGATGCGACGATGGCTCTGCGTGCGGCCGAGGGAGCCTTGACGATTGAGAAGTTGGAGGCGATGACCGCCGTATGTTCAGTGGGGCTCGACATGGTGATCATTCCCGGTGACACCTCTCCTGAAACGATTAGCGGGATTATTGCCGACGAGGCGGCCATCGGTATGATCAATAAAAAAACAACGGCTGTGCGCCTGATTCCCGCTCCCGGGAAAAAGGTTGGCGAAATGGTGGATTTCGGCGGGTTGCTGGGCGGAGGGCCGGTGATGCCGGTGAGCCCGCATTCCTGCGCCGTGTTTGTACGTCGTGGCGGACGGATTCCCTCGCCGCTTCAGGGTTTGAGTAACTGATCACGGTCTTTGTATGGAGCCAAAACGTTACAACTGGGACACGGCATTTTTCCTGTCAGTCATCCTGTTGGTCGCTGTGATTGCTTACGGGCCGATGGTGGGCGGAGTGTGGGAGGCGGGATCCCGGACGACCCAGGCTCTGAATGCTTTTGTCCTGTTGGGGGTGGCTTTTTGGGATGCATTTCGAACGGCCGCCCGTACGCATTGCTTCAAGCCGGCCATTAACACCCATGGGTTGTTTCTTTTTGGATTGTCCTGTCTGGCTCTAGTGGCAGCATCGCTTGCTCAGGTTTGGCCGCTGGCGGTTCTGGGGTTGTGCCTGAACATCGGGGCATTGCTTTCGTTATGTTTCGGGCGGAAGGGGACGTCCGCGTTTTATCCCGCCCTGGCGGGGTTTGGGGTTATGGTGGCCCTTCTTGTGTGGGTGCCCCAATTGGATGAATGGCTCCGTCTACTGGCCGGGCGGGTTTCGACCGGGATTCTGCCGAACCTTGGCATTCGGGCTGACATGGTGGTTACGGCGGATCCCTTTCAGGTGATTTTAGTAGCCGAGAAAGGGGCGGGAGTGTTCAGCGTTGCGACCGAATGCAACGGCTTTGGCATTCTTGTGTCGTCGATTGTTCTCGCCCTGATCATTGCCCTGCGCCGCCGGGATTCCTGGGTTAGCGTGATGCTGAAGGTGGGTGCCTCAGCGATTATCGGGCTGACGTTCAATGTGATCCGGATCGTGGCCATCACGATCGCCACCCTGAGGACGGATGTCGGGTACGGCCTGATCCATGAAGGGATGGGAACGGTGATCTACCTGCTGGCTCTGGCGGCGGTCTATGCCGTATCGCTTATTGATAGCCCTTTTTCATGGCGTTTCGGTCGGGCAGTTCCTTGTACTGATCCCGGTGCTTGAGAATCAGTTCCCATTGCTTGGCATATTTGAGGAAGGCTCCATAGGAGGCCATCATGGCGATGGCCAGGCCATGGCGGCCGTCCAGAAAGCCGCTTCTCAGGAAATATCCCTTGAAAAACCTGAAGAAGGGATGTGTCAGCATATCCAGCCAGAAGAATTTCTCGCCTTGGGCATACCGGTGTTGTGCTGTGATGGTTGAAAAACGGTTCAGCGTATTGATGTGATCCGAAAGATCGTCGTAGGTGTAATGCCAGATCGGGTTTCTAAGGCGCTTGACGGGGCCCCGAACGACCACCTTGTCGTGGGGTTCCTGGCCCTCCGTGCGGCCGAAATCCTTTTTGAAGAGTCTCAATTTCACATCGGGATACCACTCCCCATGCCGGATCCAGCGGCCGAGGTAATACACTTGGCGGGGAAATTCATAACCAATGAATTTCCCGGTGCGGTTTTCGAACTCAGCAAGAATTTCGTCCCGAAGTGCGGGGGATACCTCCTCGTCTGAATCCATGAAGAGGACCCAGGGATTGGTGGCATACTCCCGCACGGTGTTTCGCTGTCCCACATAGCCTCTCCATTCGCACTGGTGAACATGAGGGGTGAACTGTCGGCAGATCTCGATGGTCCGGTCGGTGCTGTAACTGTCCAGAACGATGATCTCATCGCACCAGATGAGGCTTTCAAGGCACCGGGCGATTTTGCGTTCTTCGTTGAACGTGAGGATGCAGGCGGATATTTTTTCACGCATGGCAGGGGCTTTCATTCTTGAGTTAAGACATCGGGTGAGGGGAGTGTTTCTGTGGCAGAATTTGTCACAGTCGCCCGGAGGGACTCCTCGGCCCGGGTCAGATCCGTGGTGGCCTCCTCGCGGCGGTTGGTGACGCTGCTTTCGCTTGTTGATTTTTCAAATAGAAACCGGGTGCCCCGTTCCAATTCAGCACGGGCCGCTTCAAGGGTTTCGCTGATGGTATTCGTGCTCAGGCTTTCCAGCACCCGGGCGGCTTCGGTCAGTTCCGGTGGTTTCGTGGTTAGAGTAACCGAGGGGTCGATCTGGATCCGAAGCACATTGGTTACGACGCTGTCGTCCGGTCCCTCGGAGGTCGTTACGGGAGGCTCGATAATCGGGGCAGGCGCGGGGGGCACGGTAGGATTTCCATGCTGGAAACGGGTGAGAAGGAGGGTCACTCCCAAAACCAGCAGAAGCGGGATTCCTGCCGTGAGCCAGATTCGTTTATTTCTCAGGCGGGAAATTGTTTTCCACAGGCCGGGCTCGGCAAATTCCTGGATAAAAAACCGGGTTGTTCCGATCTGGACGACATCCCCGTGTTTCAAGGGACTCTCGTGAAGAATCCGCTCATTGACCTGAATGGAAAAAGGCTCGCCGAGGCTTTTGATAAACAAGACTCCGTCTTTCCGGAATAGCTCGGCATGGGCCTCTCCGCAATCGGGATCGTTGACCCGGAGGGGGCAGGAGGCTCCTTTCCCGAACACAAGGGGAGCCTCGGCGACCTCGACTTTTTCGCCGTGCTGTTCGCCGCTCAGGATGACAAGTCGATAGGGCATAACGGAAAGATGCTACAACATTCAGGAAAATTTGAGATGATGTTTATCCTACGGATTGACAGACGGTGATGGCGGCGACTCCCACGATATCATCATCGGTGCAGCCGCGGGAGAGGTCGTTGACCGGCTTGGCCAGACCCTGCATGATCGGGCCGTAGGCCATCGCACCGGCCAGGCGTTCTGTGATTTTGTAGGAAATATTGCCCGACTGGAGATCGGGAAAAATCAGGATATTGGCGCCTCCCTTGAGCGGGCTGTCGGGACATTTTTTGGCGGCCACACCGGGAACGATGGCGGCATCCACCTGGAGTTCGCCATCGACCACGGCATTCAGCCCGAGTTCAGCGATGCGCGCCTTGGTGAGTTCCGTGGCTTTGGCCATTTTATCCACCATCGGATGCGCGGCGCTTCCCCGGGTGGAGAAGGAGAGCATGGCCACGCGGGCCTGACCGCCGATCAGCGCCTTATGGGAATGGATGGTCGCCACGGCAATGTCCACGAGTTGTTCCGCCGTTGGATCCGGATTGACGCCCGAATCCGCGTAAAAGAGAACGGAATCCCCGGACAGGGTGGGGCGCGCCAGTTCCATGGCGAAGAAACTGCTTCCGGTCTTGATGCCGGGTGCCGTGCCGACGCATTGGAAGGCCGCGCGAACCATGTCGGGAGTTGAGGCGATACTGCCGGCCACCATGCCGTCCGCCAAACCGAGACGAACCATCATGTTGCCGAAATAGAGGCGATCCAGAAGGGTTTTCCGGGCGATCTCCAGAGTCATGCCCTTGTGCTTGCGCAATTCAAAGAAGGCCTGCGCCATGCGCTCGAAATCGGGGGCATCTGAAATAGTGAGGACGGTGACGGGAAGCCCCTCGAGCGATACGCCGGTACTGGACTTAGCGGCCTCCTCCGAGGTGGCCAGGACGATGACATGGGCGGCGATTCCCTGCTTGGCAATCTTGGCGGCCGCGTGCATGACACGCGGGTCTTGCCCTTCGGGGAGGACGAGGGTACGGCGGGCGGCGCGGGCTTTGGGAATGAGGGTGTCGAGAAGTGACATGGTGGCTGGCCTTTCGGTATGGGGGATTCGGGTTATGCGGAAGGGATTGATGAGTGGGGGGCGGGGATGGCCTTGGAGGGAATAGTCAGGAGCCGGACGGTTTCCCGCGCGATCATGAGCTCCTCATTCGTAGGCATCACGATGGCCTTCAATTTGCTGTCGCTGGTACTGATGATGGCCGGTTTTCCGAGGGTCTGCCGGTTCTTTTCGGGATCAAGATGACACCCGAGGCAACCCAGTTTTGAAATGACCTGATCGCGGATATAGACGCTATTTTCGCCGATTCCGCCGGTAAAGACCACCGCATCCGCTCCGCCCAGAATGGTGAAGTAGGAGCCGATGTAGCTGACGAGACGCTGAACGAACATCCGGATAGCGCGCTGGGCCTGCATGTTTCCGGCCTGGGAGGCGGTGATATTGTCGCGCATATCGCCGCTGCCGATTCCTGAAACGCCGAGCAAGCCGCTGCATTTGTTGAGTAACCGGTCAATGTCATCGGGGGTCATGCCGCGGCGGGCGAGGTAGAGAACCACGGCGGGATCGATGTCGCCGCAGCGGGTTCCCATGACCAGTCCGTTCAGGGGGGTCATTCCCATGCTTGTGTCCAGGACATTGCCGCGCTCCACGGCGGTGATGCTGGCACCGTTTCCGAGATGGGCGGTAATCAATTTCAGTTCGCCGAGGGGTGCGCCGAGCAGGTCTGCCGTGGCGTAGGAAACGAATTTGTGCGAGGTGCCGTGAAAGCCGTATTTTCGGATTCCGAATTTCTCATAGTAATCATACGGAATGGCGTAAAGATATGATGAAGCCGGCATGGAATGATGAAAGGCGGTGTCGAATACCGCTACATTGGGAACATCCTCGAACACCTGTTCACAGGCCTCAATGCCTCCCAGGTTCGGCGGGTTGTGAAGCGGTGCCAGGCTGGAGCATTCCCGGATGTTGTTTTTGACTTCGTTGGTCACGATGACCGAGTCGTGGAAATTTTCGCCTCCATGAACCACGCGGTGGCCGATGGCCTCCACATCCATCAGGCTGGCCAGTACCCCGACCTCGGGATCTACCAGCTTGGCGCAGACCAGTTCCAGCGCCTCCTCATGAGTCGAGACCAAGGCCTGTTCCTTGAAGCTTTTCCCGTCGTGCCGTTCATATTTCAGGAACGGTTCGTTGAGGCCAATACGCTCCACAATGCCGCGCGCGAGAAACTTCTCCTGATCCATGGCGTACATGGTGAATTTCAGGGAAGAACTCCCCGCGTTGACGACAAGCACATTGACCGGCGCACGATGGGGCATAATCACTTCCTTATTTGAAAAAAACTTCTGTGACAAAAAAATTCAAAGAATAATGACACAGGATTTGTGGTGAGTTCAAGCAGATAGCGTCCGATAAAATAGAGTGGTGCCCGGGGTGGGACTCGAACCCACACACCCTTGCGGATAAGGGATTTTAAGTCCCTTGCGTCTGCCATTTCGCCACCCGGGCTGGAAAAGAAGGGTATTGTTCGGAGTGGACGGCAAAGGTCAAGGGATTTTCCATGATTTGTTGTTTGCTTCCGTATCTCGGCATGTGTTAGTTCTTTCAATTCAAAGGAGTTATTATGGATATGAATGAAAACAGAAAAGTGCGTTGGTACGAAGTGATGTATGTGGTGGTTCTGGTCGGGTTGCTGGCCTGGAGCGTGTTTTTCATGAATCCCCACAAGGTTGCCGTGGTGGACATGGATCGAGTGTTTAAGGATGTGGGGATGCTCCAGAAGATTGAGAAAGAGCGCCAGAAGATGGAGTTTTACAACAAGGGCACGGCGATGGTGCAGGCCTACAACACGCGGATCAAGTCCCTCAAGGAAAAAATGGATGCCGCCAAGACTCAGGTGGAAAAGGATAAGCTCACCGCCCAGATCAAGGCTTCCAATGAAATGTTCCAGCAGGGCATTCAGCCTATCCAGGGCCAGATGCAGCAGTTTGAGTCAGGCTCGGTGGCCACCTTCCGGAAACGCTTGCAGCCGTTCATCAACAAAGTGGCCCAGAAGCGGGGCATTGATGTTGTGGTCTATGCCGGCCCGAACATCCTCTATGTCCGGAACAAGTCGGATCTGACGGAGGATGTGGTGACTGCGGCCAAGGAGTTTTTCGCCAAGGATATGCCCTTGATTGATCTGGCGCTTGGTGGTGCGGCACCCCGGGGACGTTAGTCATGGAGCGACATAGCCGGGGCAAGGGGAAGCGGAAGCTGCTCGGTAGTCACCAGAAATGCTGGATCTGGGGCCGGAATGCTGTCACGGAAACCCTGCAGGCGGGGCGCTGGCCGATTGTGGACCTCTATGTGTCCCGGCTGCTCCCTCAGGAGTGTCTGGATCAGATTGGTGCCCTCTGTGCCGGTTCGGGACTTGTTCCCGTCATTGAGGACCCTGAAATTCTGGCCCGGCTGTGTCACACCACGGAGCATCAGGGCTATCTAGCCCGGATGACTGATTTTCCTTATTCCGATGAAGCGCAAGTCGTCGCCGCATTTCCTTCGTCTCCCTTTTGTATTGTTCTGGACGGCATTCAGGATCCCTATAATTTTGGTGCGATGATCCGGTCGGCGGAGGTGTTCGGTGCGAATGCCGTGTTTATCGGCGAGACCGGGCAGGTTGGGGTCACCAGTATGGTGGTTCGGAGTTCCGCTGGAGCGGTCAACCGGATCCCGATTGTCCGGGTAGACGACGTGGGGGCGCTGATTGGCCGGTTACAGGCGACCGGGATCCGGGTTGTAGCCGCCAGCGAAAAGGCCGAGCGGGTAGCCGCCGCCTATGATTTCAAGCAGGGGACGGCATTGATGATGGGAAACGAAGGGGTGGGACCCCGTCCCGCTTTGCTTGCACAGTGCGATGCCGTGGTCCGAATTCCGCAAATCGGGCGCATTGGATCGTTGAATGTGGCCGTGGCGACCGGCATTTTCTGCTACGAAATCCGTCGTCAGCGGGATGCGTGAGTCTCAGGCCAGAAACCGCAGGAACGGATTGTTTTTCTTCTCCCGCCCGAGTGTGGTGCCCGGGCCGTGGCCGGGATAAACCAGGGTATCATCAGGCAATTGAGCCAAACGACGCAGGGATTTTTCCATCAGGGTCTCGTCACTTCCCTCGAGGTCTGTCCGCCCGATGGAGCCGTTGAACAGGGTGTCGCCGGTAAACAGGGTTTTTTCGGTCGGGAAATAATAGCAAACACAACCCGGGGAATGGCCCGGCGTGGTGATGACCTCGTAGCGCAGGCCGCCGTCGTCACCCAACTGTCCGTCGACCACAGCACGGATTTTTCCCGCCGGGCGTTCGGGAGCGTCATAGTAAGGGGGCATCATATTATCGGCACTGAAGGCCCATGCCTCATCCGCAGGGTGCATGGACACGGGGGCGGGGAATAGCCGGGTCAATTCCTCAAGCACGCCCACATGATCCATGTGTCCATGGGTAATCAGGTAGGCGGCCACCGTCAGTTTTCGCTCCCGCAGGGCGACGGCAATCTGTCCGGCATCTTCGCCGGGATCAATCACCAGCGCCTGCCCATTGTCCAAGGCGACGAGGTAACAGTTGACTTGAAAGGCTCCAACGACGATGGGAATGACTTGCATGGCGTTATATGCCCAGGCTCGACAGCGTGACTTCCTGCTCCGTGCGATCCGCGAGGTTCTTGATCCGGATGGTGCCTTTCGTCATATCGTCCGGCCCGATATAGATTCCCCGCCGGAATCCGACCTTTCCCGTCCGGGCGAAGAAGTGTTTCGGTTTTTCAGGGTGGAGGGCGATGTCGACATTGGCGCCTCCGTCGCGTAGCGCCTTGGCCGCCCGGATGGCCGTGTCGCGCTGGGCGTCTTCCATATAGGAGATGGCGAGATCCTTCTGGGCGGACGGGTGGGGGAGTTTGGCCTTTTCTGCCAGCAGCTCGGCGATGACAACATCCCCGAAGCCGAGGCCGACGGCGGTCATGGGTTTGCCCCCGAGATCGCCCAGCAGGTTGTCGTAGCGGCCCCCGCCGAAGATGGCCCGCAGGCTTTTCCCCGTATCGAACCCTTCGAAGACGATGCCGGTGTAATACCCGAGGCCGCGAATGACGGAGATATCGAATATCACACTATCCCCGGCTCCGTAGAGCTTCATGAGGTCAAAGAAGGACAGGAAATGCTCCAATGCCGGAGTTCGCTCGCCGAGCGCCTCCATCACGCTTTCCAGCGTGGTGAGACTGAGAATCTTGAATGTGGCATCAATGCTGTTCTGGGGGAGCCCTGCCCCGGTCAGCAGTTTGGCGATTTCCTCATCGGAGATCTTTCCGCGTTTGTCCAGCGCGAGGAAGGTGGCGGCGTGGTGATCCCGGGGAATTCCCAATTTGGCGAGGAGATCCGACAAGACGGCCCGGCTGTTGACATGGACGCGAACGTCGTTGCTGCCCAGGCCAAGTTGCTTCAGGGCGTCCACGGCAGCCATCACCACTTCGGCTTCGGCGAGAGCGGACGGTTCGCCGACGATATCCAGGTTCCACTGGTAATGTTCACGTTTGCGCCCCCGGGTCATTCGCTCATAGCGGAAGCACTGGGCCATGGTGAACCATTTGATCGGGAAGGTGAGTTCGTTCTGCTTGGCGACAATCATCCGGGCGAGGGTGGGGGTCATTTCGGCCCGCAGCGCCAGTTCCCGGTCACTTTTATCCTTGAACCAGTAAATCTGATCCTGAATTTCCTCGCCGCCCTTGCGCTTGAGTAATTCCAGGCTTTCGACGACGCAGGCATCGTATTGCTCAAACCCGAACCGCCGTGCCGCCACGGCCCAGGCGTCAAAGATCGTATTCCGGACGGCCATATCGTCCGGGTAAAAATCCCGCATGCCACGGGGTGCAGAAAAACTGATGGATTCCGGCATTATGTGCTCTTCAAGACCTTGGCTTTCATTTCCTTGCCCGGCTTGAATTTGACAACCCGGCGTTCGGGAATGATCACGGTGTTTTCCGGCTTGTTCGGGTTGCGCCCGATGCGTGGCTTACGGATCTTGATTTCAAAGACGCCAAAGTCCCGGAATTCAATGTTTTCCCCTTTTTCAAGGCTTTCGGTGATGTAATCCAGTGTTTTTTGAACTACTGAAAAAACCTCCAGTTGCGACAAGTTTGTTTCTTCGGCGATGCGGACGACAAGTTCACGTTTGGTCATGCGAGTTCTCCCTGAATAATGCTTTGAATAACTGAAACGGTATCGGTGACGGAAACCATTTGCTTGTCCTTTTCCGTGCGCCGTTTGACTTCCACCTTGCCTTCGGCAAGGGATCGTTCGCTGATTACGGCCCGGATGGGGAGTCCCATCAGGTCGGCGTCCTTGAATTTAACGCCCGGCCGTTCATCACGGTCGTCGAACAGCACCTCGATGCCCTTGGCTTCCAGATCCCGGATGAGTTCTTCGGCGACCCGGACGCTTTCCGCGTGCCCCGTGTTGGGAACCACCACGCTGACCTGATAGGGGGCAATGGCCATGGGCCAGATGATGCCATCCTCATCGAAGCTCTGTTCAATAATGGCCTGCAGGGTGCGCGTGACCCCGATGCCGTAGCATCCCATGATGCTGATCTGGCGGGTTCCCTTGTCATCGAGAAAACCGGCATCAAACGCCTGGCTGTACTTGGTGCCGAGCTTGAAGACATGCCCGACCTCGATGCCGCGCTTTTCGCGCATGCGGATGCTACAGCGGGGGCATTTGTCGCCCTCTTTGGCGATGACGAGATCATGGAAGGAGGTGACCTGGAAGTCCCGTTCGATCATCACATTGATCAGGTGGCTGTCGGCACTATTGGCGCCGGTAGCCATGATACGGGGCGTCTGCAGTTCCACATCGGCATAGATGGGGATCTTGAGTCCCACGGGACCGGCAAAGCCGACTGGAGCGCCCGTGACCTTGGCGATGGTCTGGTCGTCGGCCATCTCGAGGGAGACGCCTCCGAGGATGCGGGCGAGCTTGTGTTCGTTCAGATCGCGGTGGCCGGCCACCAGAACGGCAATCGGGTTGCCGTCGGCGAGATAGATCAGGGTCTTGATCAGATCCCAGGGTTTGAGCTTGAGGAAGGAGGAGACCTCCTCGATTGTGCGTTGGCCGGGGGTGGCCACCACGGTCGGGGGTTGATCGGTACTGGACGCCTTGGGGACCGGGGCTTTGCGCTCCGCGCGTTCCAGGTTGGCGGCGTAGGAGCAGGCTTCGCACTCCACGATGCCATCTTCGCCGGACTCCGCAAGGACCATGAACTCGTGCGAGAAATTGCCGCCCATGGCGCCGGTATCGGCTTCGACGACCTTGGTGCGCAGACCGCACCGTTTAAAGATTCGGACATAGGCGTCGTACATGGCTTGGTAACTGATGTCGGCAGCCTCCCAGCTCACATCGAAGCTGTAGGCGTCCTTCATGCTGAATTCCTTGGCGCGCATCAGGCCGAAGCGGGGCCGGATCTCGTCCCGGAACTTGGTCTGGATCTGGTAGAAGGTTTTCGGCAACTGGCGGTAGGAACTGATCAGGCGTGAAACCAGATCCGTGATGACTTCCTCATGGGTCGGGCCCAGCACCATGTCGCGCTGCTGGCGGTCCTTGACCTTGAACATGGATTCCTTAAGCACGGCGTATCGCCCTGATTTTTCCCAGATTTCGCGGGGTTGCAGGGCGGGCATGAGGACTTCCAGCGCGCCAGCCCGGTCCATTTCTTCCCGTACAATCCGTTCGACCTTGCGAAGGGCTTTCAGACCGGCAGGGAGAAAGGTATAGAGTCCGCCCCCGAGTTTCATGATCAGGCCGGCCCGCATCATGAGCTTGTGGCTGGGGATTTCGGCATCCTGCGGCGCTTCGCGCAGGGTGGGGATCAAAGTCTGTGTCAAACGCATAAAAACCACTTCCTTCGTTACAAATGAATCGGGCGCATTTGACACAAAGAGAAGGGGTTAGGCAAGAATAAAACCAGAACTATCCTATTAGCAGGTGCGATTGCAAAATATTGCAATCGTACCGAATCCAGAATCCAGAATTCAGAATCCAGGAGTTGCAAGCCAAAGGGTTATGCCCTGGAGCAGGGAGGTTGATCGAGTTCATTTTCTATGACACCACTTTAGAAAGCACTTATTTGCGTAAGGCATTGGGTTTCCATTCTGGATTCTGAATTCTGGATTCTGAATTCTCGGCGCGATGCAACGAAGTGAAATCGCACCCTCCTATTAGCAGTTTCATGTTTTCCGTTTTTTTGCTCCAATCAGCCTCAGCTTGGAATACCCATGAAAATTTCAATCATTACGCCCAATTATAATAGTGCCCGTTTCCTGGAAGAGTCGGTCAGAAGTGTTCAGTCCCAAATCCGTCCGGGGTTGGAGATTGAGCATTGTGTGATCGACGGGGGAAGCACGGATTCCTCGATGGAGATTCTGGAGCGCCATCGGACGGGGCTGGCGCATCTAGTGTCGGAGCCGGACAAGGGGGCGGCCTCGGCGATCAACAAGGGGCTACGGCTGGCGACGGGAGAGATTGTCGGCTGGTTGAATGCGGATGACCGCTATCGCCCCGGCGCGCTGGAGCGGGTTGCGGAGGTGATGCAGCGCCATCCCGATAAGGCGCTGTGTTTTGGTCATTGCCCGATTATCGATGAGCAGGGGGTCGAAATCCGGCAGGGCATCACGCGATTCAAGGAGCTATTTTTTCCATTTTCCTGCCGGTTTATGATCCAGAGCATCAATTATATTTCCCAGCCTGCCATGTTCTTTCGCCGGTCAACCATGGAGAAGGCCGGATTCCTGCGGGAAGATTGGCGGGCCGCCTGGGATTACGATTTTATCCTGCGTCTCTGGAAGCAGGGTGGGGCCGTGCATGTTCCGGGCGGGCCGCTGGCGGAATTCCGCTGGCACCCCGGGTCCATCAGCGGGCAGGGTTATGTCAGGCAATTTCAGGAAGAACTGGACGCCGCTATTGCGGATGCCGGTCGGTGGTCTCCCCAGGTTCTCATCCATCGCGGTGTCCGGCTGGGGATTGTGACTATTTACAGGATGATGGAGAGGCGACGAGGTTAGCCTTTCGCCTTCTTTTCCAATTCTGCAACCCGTAACTCGAGACTGGCGGCGAACTGACAGACCCGTTTCTGGTCGGCGCGCAACTCGGAGAGTGCGAGGGAAAAGTGGAAGGCCACCAGTAGCAGGAACGCGAACACCACCATGGTGATGGCGCTCACATACTGCATTCCGGTCAACTTGGCGAGCCAGCCGACCGCATCCGGATAAACGGCGAACACTACCAGGATGATACCCGTTGAAACCCACAACAGGGCATACCGTTCCTCCATGGCGAACCGTCGAACCGCCTCAAGCGTGATCATGAGGACGAGAAAGCTCAGAAATCCAAGCGCCATACGCATCCGAAAGGTGAGGGAAGCGGGAGTCTCACCCTGAAAGAGTTCCGGCTTGAACACGGCGACCGCCAGGGCGATTCCGACGGCAATCCATGCCCAGCCGAGGAAAAAACGTTTTTGTTTTTGCGCGGTCATGCGGATACCCATGATCAACATGGCCAGACTGAGAAAACACAGAAGCAGGGTGCGAAGGGTCATAGTTTCTCCGAGACGAGGTTGTGGCGTGCATAACGGGGATTGACGGTTCGGGCGCGGTCAACCACCAAGGCCAGGCCGACCTTGAGCATGTAATACAGGGCGCCCCAGGATTTGATGGAGGAGATTCCTGTGGTGCGTGCCCGGAACCGGGTTCCCACCTCGCGGAAGCGGTATCCCTGCCGCCGGAGCAGGGCCAGCGATTCCGGTTCCGGGTAATCCAGCGGGTAGGAGTGTGCGAAATAGGTCAGCAGTGGCCGGTTCAACATTTGAAAGCCGGATGTCGGATCCGTCACGCGCGCCCGGCAGGTGAGGGTGAGGAGGAAGGAAAGCCCCCGGATACCCAGGCTGCGAAGGGCGGTGCTTTTATAGGAGTCCCTGTCGGTTTCAAGAAAACGGGAGCCCACCACCAGATCAACATCCCCGGAGCGCATGGCGTCAATCAGTTTCGGGATTTCTGAGGGGGGATGCTGGCCGTCGCCATCGCAGCGGATCACATACCGGTAACCGCGTTGGAAGGCGTACTGGAAGCCGGCCTGAACCGCGCCGCCGACCCCGAGGTTGCAGGGAAGATCCAATACGAGCGCGCCATGTTTCCGGGCGACGGCTGCCGTATGATCGAGCGAGCAATCATTCAGTACGGCGATATCCGATTCCGGTGCCACCGCGCGGATTTCCGCCAGGAGACCGGGCAGGGCGGCTTCCTCATTGAAGGCCGGGATAATGATCAGCGATTGTTTCAAGATGTCGTCCATGGAGGAGGAGAATACTGACGGCGGGGGGCGGGGGGCAATAGAAAACTCAGGGATGATTAGAAAGTGCTTTCCATTTCGGGACGAGCCGCCATAATTCGGCCAACTTGAGTGGAGTTTTTGGAATCCAGCAAAGATAGAGAGGGTGGAATGGAAAGCATACCGGTTCTTCATGTGACGGGGGTGTCTTTGGCGGAGGCGTATGAAAAGGCGTTGATTGCCCTTCATGAAAACGGAACCCGGTTCCGCACCCAGTATGACAAGCCCGGTGATCCGGCCAGCCTGGATTCAACCATGAATATCACGGTCGAGGATCCGTTGGCCGATCCCATGATCCATAAGGCCTTCCCTGGCGGAATCGAGGATCTCCGCGAGTATGTGATGGAATTGCAGGGCGTCAAGGATCACTGGGTCAAGAACATGAATGACCCGGCTGACACGCGTTGGGAGTATACCTATCACGGGCGGCTTGCGAATTACGGCGCCTGGAAAGAGCTTCGCAATTACGAATCCATCGAGACGGGTTTTTTTAAGGTTAACCAGGTTGAGGCGGTCATCAACAAGCTGGTGAAACAGCCTTTTACGCGGCAGGCGCAGATGATCACCTGGATGCCGAATATGGACCTCGATTGCTATGATCCCCCCTGCCTTCAGTCGCTTTGGTACCGTATCCTGGAGGGTCAGGACGGGGTGTGGTGGCTGAATTGCAATATCCGGTTCCGCAG
>CAMDCX010000028.1 GCA_945890715.1 PVC group bacterium
TCGGTGACCAGTTTTCCCAAAAGGCCTTCCCCGCGCTCGATCTTGCCGCTGATCTCCTTGAGGGAGGTCGCCGTGGTTGAGATGTCCTTATAGAGCTGGTCGTCCTTGGCCAGCAATTTCCCAAGGGTTCCCTCACCCTTGTTGAGCCGGTCGCTGATGTCCCTCAGATTCGCCGCCACGGCGGCAACATTCGTGTAAATGGAATCGTCTGAGATCAGCTTACCCAATGTTCCTTCGCCCTTGTTGATCTTGTCGGCGATCTCCTGCACCTTAGCGGTCACACCCCGGATTTCCTTCGCCACATTCTGAAATTCGTTGTAAACCCCCTCGTCATTCACCAGCTTCCCGATCGTTCCCTCGCCACGGCTGATCTTTCCGGAGATATCCTTGATGGACGCAACCGACTGCTCCAGATTGGTCAGGATCCCGCC
Organism: PVC group bacterium; assembly: GCA_945890715.1. Classification (GTDB taxonomy): domain Bacteria; phylum Verrucomicrobiota; class Kiritimatiellia; order CAIKKV01; family CAITUY01; genus JAABPW01. The sequence goes on from CAMDCX010000028.1 coordinate 432, forward strand.
CTGATTCATAGAGAGGCGGATTTCGTGAACCGCCTCAGCTGCCTCGGCCATCAGATCGAACGGCTTCGTCCCTTGCGGCATTACGTCGTGCGGAAGCCGGGGCGCCTGCTCGGAACCTGCCTTAATATCGAGATTCCGGCCACCCAGAATGGAGGTGCTGATCACGGTGATCTTATAGTCGGTCTTCAGCGTAAGCGAAGAGTCCAGCATGGACAACACCCGGACTTTGCCATCCATCAACTTCAGGGACTTGACCTTGCCGATGGTCATGCCGCGCTGCACCACATTGTCGTCCTTGCGCAGACCCATGACATCCTCAAAATCGACTTCCAATGGGAATTTCTTCTCAAAGAAACTGGCACGTCCCAACACGATGGTAAAGTAAGCCAATGCCAGAAGAACCATGAACATAAAGGTCCCGACAATCAGCTCCATGGTCATTTCTCGGTCAACGCTGCTCTGTTTCATAAGCCTTTTTTCTCCCATTCACCCCGGACGGTGATAAATTGTGATTCCAAAAATTGCTGAACTTCCTCGACCTGTGATTTAACAAAGTCACCCGGCGTGGCCAGCTCCACGATCTTTCCGCCCGTCAACATGGCGATCCGGGTTCCGATAGACAGCGCACTGTGCAGGTCATGCGTCACCACCACGCTCGTCACACCCAGCTCATTCTTGAGGTGGTCAATCAGCCGGTCGATCATGCGGGACGAGACCGGATCCAGCCCCGATGTGGGTTCGTCGTAAAGAATGATCTGGGGATTCATGACAATCGCGCGAGCCAAACCCACCCGTTTCCGCATTCCGCCAGAAATCTCTGAGGGAAACTTTTCAATATCCTTTTCCAGCCCCACCATGGTCAACTTCTCCATCACCTTCGCCTCGATCTCATCCTCCGTAAGCTTTGTTTTTTCACGGAGCGGCAACGCCACATTCTCGCCCACATTGAGCCATTCCAGAAGCGCGCCGCCCTGGAACAGGACGCCAAACTTGTCTCGAATCCGCTCCAGGTCTTTTCCTGCCGCCTCGCTGACCACCTCGCCATCCACCACGACCCGCCCCTCATCGGGGGTCATCAAACGAATCATATGCTTCAGCGTCACACTCTTCCCGGTTCCCGACGGTCCGACCACGAAAAGCGTCTCGCCCCGACGGACATCCAGATTCACGCCATCGAGGATGCGCCGTTCGCCAAGAATCTTGGTTACATTTTCAAGCTGGATCATACGTAGAACAACCTCGTAATCATGTATCCCACAATCAAAATGGTCAGGAACGACAAAATCACCGTACGCCGCGTGGCGTTCCCCACCCCCACAGCCCCCTGCGTCGTGGCGAACCCCTGATGGCAGGCAATGATCACGATGATAATTCCGAAAAGAAAGGCTTTGAGCATCCCCACGAAAAGATCCTTGTTCTCGGCAAACCGGGTGGCATTGTCGATATACGCCGACCAGGGCACATTCAACTGGGTCATCCCCACAATCCCCCCTCCAACCACTCCCATGATGCAACTGTAAAACGACAGAAACGGCGTCATGATGGCCATGGCCACCAGCCTCGGCATCACCAGAAATCGAACCGGGTTGATCGACATCAACTCCAGGGCGGCGATTTCCTCCGACACCACCATCGTCCCCATCTGGGCGGCAATCGACGACCCCACGCTGGCGGCCAGAATCAGGCCAGTCATAAACGGCCCCATTTCGCGAAGCATGGAAACCATGACGGCGGCCCCGATATAGACCTCCTGCCCGAACCGGCGCATTTCAATGCCCGTCTGAAGGGCCAGGATCATGCCGGTAAAGGAGGCCACCACCGTGATCACCGCAAGGCTTTTGATCCCCCCCACAAACATCTGACGGAGCACTTCGATCCGATTGCGCCTCTTGAAGAGGAGGCGCATGCACAGAATTGCCTCAAACAGAAGCAACATCGCCCTGCCAGCTTCACGACAAACGCCGAGGACTTGACGCCCGGCCTTGCCCCGCCAGTCCGTGGGTGGCGGAAAATACCTTGGTTCACGTGTGATTATGGTTGTGTCCTCCACCGGAAAAAGTAAAGCGCCCGCCAACTCTTTCCGGTCTCATTCCGCTCATATCCTAGCAGACCTTTCAAAAATTCCCATCCCCGTTGCGTGTCACCTGCCCGATCATGCGACCATGAGGCCAGGGGAAACACCGAGCCGTGCGTCGGCCCGTTCGTCCGGCTACCCCATCGGGCCAGTCCCCAGAGCGCTTCATTTTCAACTCCCACCGGAGTACGCTCCCATTGATAGAGCGTCCACAAGGGCGACAGATTCCGCTCAATCGGCGCCGTGTCACGGAATGGCCAGAGATCCAGGACGCGTACCCGCTTCAGATCCGACTGCGACCGTGCATAGGACACCAAGGGCCAGACACTGACATACCGGCTGACCACATTCGTGGGAGCCGCCAGAGGACTCGTGGACTCGGACGTGAAAATCGGAAAGACCCGGAACCGATTCACAGCAACGGGAGCACATTTTTCATGACGATTCCAGACCAGCGGCCAAAGCCAGAACCGGCGATCTTCCCGGGCGGTGGTCCGGCGCCCATAAAGCGGCCATACATAGAACTTATCCTGACGGCTTGATTTTTCAGTCTGGATGAACGGCCAGAAATAGACATTCTGTTCGACAGTCCTCCCCACGGTATGCCGGAAGAACGGAGGCAGGACCATCCAGGTTTCCTCACGTTCCGTTTTGGAGTGTCCATAAAAGGGAAACAGCATATATCCCTCACCCCGGTTGCCGGGGTGATCCCGCCGAACCGAGGTCCAAAAAGGCCAGAGAATGAATTTGCTTTCGCCCTCACCCTTCTTTTCCGACCGGCCGTAAAAAGGAAATACCCGGAAGCGGTAGAGATCATCCCCGGTCGTTCGCGACACCAAGGGCCATAACCAGTGGTCGGTTCTGAGATCGTTCAGCTCACTGTGGGCATACAGGGGGAAAAGCACAAACTCCATACGATCCCGTCCGAACCAGTTATCCACTCGCCCCCCCAGCGGGAACAGAGCCCCATAATCCTCACCCGCCTTGTTGCGGCCAACGGCCAGAAAAGGCAGAACCCAGAAAGCATAGTGGGAATCGGGCTCAGTCGGATCCGGCCCCCAATAAAACGCCGTCAGAAACCGCCAATCGGTCTCCCCCTTCCAATGCCGGATATGCGCCACGGGCCAGAGAATATCAAGACTCTCCTTGCCGGTCAGGGCGTCATTCTCATAGGTAAAAAACGGCCGTACCGCCTTCATGGCGGGCTTCAGGTCGCCCTGCTCCCTCCATTCCAGAAGGGGCGCGGCGTGAATCCAGCCACCCCAGGCGACACCCATAAACACCAAAATGATAAAAGGCAACTGTTTCACGATGAATAACCGTCACTCCATCATGCTTGAATGGCAAAATACTCGTTGATGGCTTTTTCTTTCCCGAAGATCGCGGCGATCAGTGCGGCGCGAATCCACATGCCATTGCGCATCTGCCGCCAATAGACGGCCCGCGGATCCTCATCCACATCCACCGCAATCTCCTGCCGGCGCGGGAACGGATGCATAATCACGGCATCGGGCTTCAATAACGCCAGCTTGTCCCGGGTAAAGCAGTACCGGCTGATATCGATCTTCCGGCTTTCGCCCGCCGCGTCCCATTCATCCTGGATGCGCGTCATGTAAATCGCATCCCCCATCGGGATCGCCTTGTCAAAATCACTCATGACTTCATGCTTCACCCCGGCGCTTCGGAGCAACCCCAGAATGTCCTCCCCGATTTGAAGTTCAGCGGGGGCGACAAACAGCATCCGGACATCCCGGTAATTGGTCAGAAGCCACGCCAGGGACCGGACGGTTCTTCCGCGCGCCAGATCGCCAACGAAGACAATGGTCTTTCCGTCGATGCTCCCCCGTTTCTCAAAGCTGCGCTGAAGCGTATAGATATCGAGTAACGCCTGAGTGGGATGTTGATCCTTTCCCGACCCCGCGTTGATGATCGGAACCGGCCGCTCCGTATTCGAGAGCAGCCAGGCCATGCGTTCCGCCAGACCACCGATCTGGGAGCGCATGACAATGAGATCAAAGTACGAACTGAAGGTACGCACGGAATCCTCCTGCGTCTCCCCCTTGAACTCACTGGAGGTGGCGGTATCGCGGACCTCCCCGATGTTCATTCCCAGGATCTCGCAGGCCGAACAGAAGGACAGAAAAGTACGGCTGCTCGGCTGGCTGAAGTAAAGCATCGCCCGCTGATTGGGCAGAAGGCTGCGCAGGAAAGTCATCCCGGACTCCTGTTTGGAAATCCGCCGGATATGGGTTGCGAGAGCCCCCAACTCCTCCAATCGCTTCCGATTGAACTGCTGGGCTACCAGAACATGGTACTCACGCTCGTCTTTTGCCAGATAACGACCTTTTTCGCCCAATTCCAGGGAACGAAACGCCTCCCACGCGATGTCACTCAACTGTACCGTCATCGTGATCTCTCCTTATGCAACCAGGGATGCAACCATAACCGCCTTGATGGTGTGAACCCGGTTTTCCGCCTCGTCAAATACCCGGGAGAACGACGCCTCAAACACATCATCCGTCACCTCCAGGGGCCCGATCTTCTGGGTCAATTCAGTATGGTAATCATGAAACGCGGGCAGACAGTGCAGAAAAATCACCTGCCCGTCATCCAGATGTCCCGTGCGCTTCATCAGATCCATATTGATCTGGTAAGGACGGAGCAGTTTCAAACGCTCGTCAAATTTTTTCTCCTCCCCCATCGAGACCCAGACATCGGTATACACCACATTGGCTCCCTCCACGGCCTGAAGGGGATTGGTGCTGACGGTTACACTGCCGCCGTGCGCGGCGGCCATGGCCGCCGCTTCCCGACACAACTCTGCCGGAGGCGCCAGTTCCGCCGGGGCGCAGTCTACAAAATGCATCCCGGTTCGGGCGCACCCGATCATGAGGGTATTCGCCACATTGTTCCGGCCATCGCCGATATAAACCACCTTCAGTCCCTTGAGTTTCCCGAAATGCTCACGAATCGTCAGCAGGTCGGCCAGAACCTGGGTGGGATGCCAATCATCCGTCAATCCATTCCAGACGGGAACCCCCGAATATTTCGCCAACTGCTCAACCGTCTGTTGCTTAAAGCCGCGAAACGCGATGCCGTCAAACATCCGCCCCAATACCCGCGCCGTATCGATGATGGATTCCTTTTTTCCGAAATGAATGTCATGGGTACCTAAATACTCCGCCCCCCCTCCCTCATCGCGGGCGGCAACGGTAAAGGCACAACGGGTTCGCGTTGACGACTTTTCGAAGATGAGCGCAATATTTTTCCGGCGCAGGGAGTCACCCCGGAGTCCCAGGTGCTTCTTGCGCTTGAAATCTTCCGCCAGATCCAGCAAGTGAAACAGTTCAACATCGGATAGATCATCCAATCGCAATAAACTGCGTCCCTTTAACGATACCGATTCCTTCATCCGTCACTCCTTCTTACGGCGCCTTCCACACACTCTTGCGGCCACCGCCAAACACTTCCACGATCGGGGCATTGGTCAACGGAACCATGATCGCCACTTCAACCCGGTTGGTTCCATATAAATTGAAGGAGGGCTCGTTATTCAGCACGGACAGGGCCATTTGATTATCCCCCTCATGCTTGAAAAACCCGAACGCCGGGTCATCCTCCTTCGTAATTCCAAGTCCCACCCGTTTCTGTCCGCCCCGGTCGAAGAAGCACAGGCTGGATCCCTTTCGGTCGGCGGCCAGGGACGCCCTATCCTTCCCGCTATCGTCGCTGAGATTAAGGGTTGCCGAATCCCCGTACAACCCGATGCCCGTTCGCTTCATCTCGCGCCGGTCGTAGAAAAACAAACTTCCCCAGTCATCACGCGAGAACAAGGCGGCGCGTTTCTTTCCCTGCGGATCACGCAGCACCAGACCCGGCCAGCCTTCCATAATGCCCAGCACCGCCCGTTCATTCTGCCCCACGTCAAAAATCGCAAGGGCCGGTTCACTTCGCCGGGTCATTCCCACTCCCATCCGCTGCTGCCCCTGCTGATCAAAAAAGATCAGGCGCGGCCCGCCCTCGGCAATGCCGAGCCAGGCCCGCATCTGTCCATCCGGATCCCGAAGCACAATATGGCCGGCATCAACCTGCCGGAATCGGCCAACGGAATTGTCATCCCCCTGACTCACGCCCATGACAATACTGGCTCCCGCCACCACAGCCAGAAGCCCCGTGGCCCACCGGAAAAAACGCGTCTCCCGCTCCAGACGCTTCACACGCTCTTCCATTCCTGCCATCATCGTTTCCTGCGAATTCATGCATTCCCTCCCCATGCCGAATCTAGTTTAACTCCTTCATCACCGCAGCCACCAGCGCCTTCTGGCTGGCCAGACCACTTCGCTCCGCCAAATCCAAAGCCTGTCGAGCCGCCTGAACCGCCGCCTCCCGGTTCCCGGCCGCCAGGAGACTTTGTGCCGAACGAATCCGGCAATCAAACGCCTCCGCCCATTTTTCCATTTTTTCAAACTGTTGCGCGGCATCGTTCAGAGCCGTCACCATATCCTTGAACTGACCCGCTTTCTTAAGCCAATCAGCCCGGCTCAACTGGAGTGCCCCGACATCGCCGACCAATACACCGGCCTGAACCAACCCCACCGCAACCGCTTCGAGACGGGCCTGGATCAAGGCCTGAGTTTTTCCCGACACCCCTGATTTCGCGGCTTTGTGAAAATCCCGTGCGCCCTGAATCTGTCCCGACACAAAAGCCGCCTCACTCTGCAGCAGCAACGCATGAACCCGTCCCTCGCGGTCCGCTCCCGCCAGCACCGCCTGCCGGGCCAGCTGCGCGCTTTCGGACGCCGCACCGGATAACCGGGCCACTTCTGATTCCGCCAACCGGATTCGCACGGCCTCCTCTCCCTTCACGCCAGCCAGAGCCTCCGCCTGATTCAACAACCCGCGCGCCTCATCCAGGTTCCCCTCTACCATCCGGCACAGGGCCAGATTATAGGCATTCCGCGAAATCTCCACCCGGTTATCACTCAAACGGGCCCGTTTCAATGCCTTCTCATACAGGGCATCCGCCCGTTCAACCTCACCCCGCTGATAAGCGGCATTGGCACCGTCGGAAAGCCCTTTGATCTCGGGATCCAGTGTAGACGGTTTCGGAGTGGAACACCCAACCACAAGAACACTCAATCCAAAAATTGACACCAGATTCCTGAACCCTGAACCCTGAACCCTGAACCCTCTCTTCACGGCTGCCTCCTTTCGCCTACCGCAGGCAGGGGTAGTTGCAGGGGCGTCGTGTCAGCAGCCTTATCGCCCGTCCCGAACAACCAATTCTTCTGGAGCCCTTCCACCAGCACCTGGGTTTCCCGGAACATGGATTCCGTCTGAAGCAGAACGGCCTGGATGTTCGCCACCTGTCCGGTGAGTCCACCCGTCACACTCCGCACATCCTGAACCACCCCGACCGCGCCCTCGGTAACCTTCGGAAAGCCAGCCGCCGTATCCTTTAACGACTTCGCCAAATCCTGAATATTCGTGACCACTCCATCAATTTTCAGGGCGATCAGGGGAAGCTGCGCCGCCGTCTGCCGGACATCCTTGACGATGCCATCCACGTCGCGGGCCCATTCCGGATCACCAATCAGGCGGCCCGCCGTTCCTTCCCGACGCTCCAACTGCCGCGTCACCGAATTGACATTGGAGAGGATCCCGCTGACCTCATCCAGCATCGGAACGGCCGCCTGGCGCAAATCATCAATGATCCGCTTGGCCGTCTCGATCAATTCCACATCCTGCACGCATTTGATGTAATCCCCGTCATTCAATATCGGCTGGGATGAAGTACCCAGGGTGATATTGACAAATGCGTCACCGGCCACCTCAAACTTCTTACTCACTTTGGCGATCGAGTCACCACGCACAAATTTCCCGAACTTACCCTGAAGGATCAGAGTCGTCTCAATACCGCCATCGTCGGACGGCTTGATTTCACCCACCCTGCCGGCGAGGGTACTGAGGATTCTGACCTCGGCGCCTTCCTGCAAACCGTAGGTTCCCTTATCCATGTCGAATTTGGTCTTCAACACCAGGTTCTTGTCGAACCAGCCCTGGGCATGTCCGGCAGCATAGATCCCTACGATCAACAGCCCCAGCCCGAGCAGAACAAACCCGCCGGCAATTTCATTCGCATAGCGAAACCTGTATGATTGAATCATCCGTCACTCTCCCGGCCGTTTGAAACGGCCACCAGTTTTTCACCATTCATCCGAAGCCGGCGCACCGCCCCCAGGCTCCGGCATTCCATCACACGCTCATCTTCCGTCAACCAAAGTATCGCCACCCCGCGCCGGGACGCCTCACAAACGGCCTCCATCAATTTGGGCGCATCCGCTTTGGGTGCCCCGAACAGGGGACGTTCCAAAATAATCAGACTCGGGGTTCCGACCAACGCGCGAACCCACTCCAGTTTCCGCAACACCATGCCATGAACGCGGGTCGGGCGGGCTTCGGGAATATCCTCCAGACCAAATCGCCGGGCCAATCCCCTGACTTCCTGCATCACCTCATCCTTTGTTCTCCGGGTATGGTGACACTCCGCCAGGCAAAGGTTTTCCATCACATCCAGATTCGTCACCCAACCGTAATGCTCATACACGCGTCGAATCCGTCCCCGTTCGACCGATTGCCGGAATGCTTTCATATCCGCCCAGTCCAGGCCCTGAAATAAAACAGACCCGGAATCCGGAGCCAGAAGCCCCTGGGCCAGCGGAGCCAGCGGAATGCGTTCACGCCCTTCTTCCAGACCAACAACGACAATCTCGCCCCGTTCCAAGGAAAAATCGAACTGGGAAATTCCGCTGATCTGAGAGGAGGCGGAACGAACCGTTACTCCCTTGAATTCCAAAATGGCCTTTTGTTCCTGCATACCCCTGCTTCAAATGTACGTCAATACCGACACGATGACCGACACCACCAGAACCGCCAGCGTCGCCCGCACCACGGTTTTGGTCACCGCCTGGGGAATATCCGTCGCCACGCCTTCCACCGACAACCCTTCATTGGCCGCAATCACGCCCGTCAGCAAACCGGGAATCAAGGTTTTAGCCAGGATATTATAAAAATCATAGGAGGACACGCCCCGCACCACGCTTCGGGCAAAGATTCCCGGATCACCCGGTCCCGTACCCAGAAACGCCCCGCAGAGGTAACCGCTCCCGAACGAGAACACCACGAAAAGCATCGCCAGGCCGAACACCGAAAGCGCCATGGAAATCGCTCGCGGCATCACCAGAAAAACAAGCGGATCAAGCCCCTGGGAATCCAGCACCTCGACTTCGTGTCGCACTTTCATCCCGGCCAGTTCTGCCGCCATCGCCGTGGCGCTGCGTCCGATCACAATGAAATTCACAAGGAGCGGACCAACCTCCCTGACAATAACCGTAACCAGAAGCGGACCAAGCAGTTCCGACTGACCAAGCCGCCCCATCCAGACTTGTGCCTGAACCACCACGGAGATCCCGGTTAACAAGGCCACAATGGCCACAAACCCGATGGCATCGTATCCTGTGAAAACAATCTGCCGGCTTAAGACCATCCGAACCGGCTTGGTCCAGGAGGAGGGTCGAAACGCCAGTTGCACGATCGCCGTACTGATGGAGACAATCCATCGGATCCGGTGATACAGGTTGATCGCGCCCTGCCCTATGGATGCAATAAAAGACATGCCCAGAAGCTAACGGCGGGGCTTTCCTGCATCAAGCCTAATCTCTCATCGTCACAGGAATCCAAGCCCGTCGAATTTCGCCCTCAGGCCGGAGGAAGCGTCTTTCAGGTGAACGGTTGTATACTGAAACTCCCGCCGCTCGGGATAATCCTTCCTGAGCCGGTCAAACGCCTTGGCGCGCAAAGCGTCATCCGCCACCGCCGAGTCCCGCAGACGACGATCATCCGCCTCAATGTCATAAAGCTTCCGAACCACCTCCCGGAGCACCACTTCGTCGGACCGACCGGCAACATCGACTTCCACCCGGCGAACCAAGGCGGGAGGCATCAGGGGCTCATGCGACCAGGTGGCCGGAACTCCCAAAAACCGGCAAGCCTCCCGGTAGACCATCACCGTTCCCATCACCTTTCCCTCAAAGGAGTGTCCGGCAATGTGCGGAGTACCGATGTCAACCCGGGCCAGCATATCGGTGCGGTATTTCGGTTCCCCTTCCCAGGTATCCAGAACCACATGCCCCACCTGTCCCGAGTCCAGCGCCTTCAGGAGGGCTGGCGTATCGACCACCGCCCCGCGCGCCGCATTCAGAAAAATCAGACCCTTCCGGGCCCGGCTGAAAAAGTCACCATCCGCCAGATGAACTGTCTTATCCGGCCCCTCCTTGGTCAACGGCACATGCACCGACATAATATCCGACTCCGCCAAAATCCGTTCCAAACTAACAAATGAATTCCCCTCCTCATTCTGACTTCTGGATTCTGGATTCTGGATTCTGGATTCCGCCCTCTCTCTGGGCGGATCATTCATCAGTACCCGCATCCCCAGCGCCCGGGCTTTTTTGACCACGCGACTTCCGACATTCCCCACGCCGATGACCCCGATCGTCTTGCCCTCCAGGGTAATTCCATGTCGTTCCCCGAGGGTGAGCAACGCCGCCGTGATGTATTCCGACACGCTATTCGCATTGCATCCCGGGGCGAAACACCAGTGAATCCCCGCTTCCTGAAAATACGCCAGATCGAGGTGATCCGTCCCGATCGTCGCCGTCCCCACAAAACGAACCTGACTCCCTTCCAGAAGCGCCCGATTGACCTGGGTGGTGGATCTCAAAGCCAGAATCCCCGCATCCCGGACATCTGCGGCGGAAATGTCTCGCCCCTCCAGAATACGAGCCTCCCCCAGGGTACTGAAGGCCTCCAGAACAAAGGGCATATTCGTGGCACAAATAATTTTCATAACTGGCATCCTTTTTCTCAGCCCATCCAATATCCGCGATCCCGGAAACGGTCAAGTCAGAATCCCGACAGTCAGAATCCCGCCCTCCACTTTGACAGAGATCTTCCACCTCTTCGCCATGGCCTTATTGTTTACAATTTATGAGCATCATCATTAAAAAACTTGAAAGTTTGTTGACGATGTAGTCAGTAGCGACTATTTTCCCTTACTAAAGAAGGCGCTACCAAGCATACAAGATATTGGGGGTAATTTTTGTTTTATCCAATATCTGCGGTATAAATAAAATAGTGGCTGTTTAGTCAGCTTTGACTGTTTGGTGGCAATCAATAATGGACGACGAACCAGATCAGCGACCTGAAGGTAGAGCATCGCGAAGGGCTTCAAAGACCCGTCAACGCTTGTTGGATGCGGCTCTGTACATCTTCAATACCAAGGGTGTTGAAGGATGCGCCATCGAAGATATTACCGAAAGTGCTGATGTCGGAAAAGGCACCTTCTACCGGCACTTCATGGATAAACTGGATATCCTCCGGACGCTTCTCGATTTCGCCGCCGATGATCTGATCAAGCGTATGCCACCGGAAAGTTCCCCGGCAATTTCATTCGATGACCGGATCACTCAACTTATCCAGGCTCATCTCACGTTCTTCACGGAACGATCCGACCTGTTTCTGCTCTTTCTTCAGGGACAAACCATGGTGGCCACACGACCTGCATCACTGCCTGGACTTCACGCCCCGTTTGCCCGTTATATCGGCGCCATCGAAACCCGAATTGCCACCTCCCTCCCCGCACCCGGCCTCCCCGACCAGAAACGGCAAATCGCCTCGCTCCTGGCCGCCGCCGCCTGCGGCCCCATCACGGTGGGTCTCTCGATTTCAAGCAGCAAGCACGATGTGATCAAGAATCTTGACCTGGCGCGGCAGTCGCTCCTGGCCGGTGTGAAACAACTTCTATTAAAGTGATTCAAACGAAAGGGTTAAAGCAGTACTCCATGAATAACGAAAACATGATGCAAGAGACAGTCACCGCGAACGACGAACCTCCGCCTAGTAATGAGGAACCTGCGACTACAACGCAGTTTTCCTCAGCCCCTGGAACGGCCACTCCCCCACAACCCCGCCAAAGCCCAAAATGGAATGATTGGCGCTGGCAGATCCGGAACCGGATCCGAACCTATAAAGAACTTACCGAATTTTTCCCCGCCCTCCGATCCAATGCGGGAATCGCGCGGGTGGCCGAAAAATATCCGATGGCCATCACGCCCTATTATGCCTCCCTGATCAAGTCCACCGATCTCTCCGACCCCGTCTACCAGATGAGCGTCCCTCAGGGCCAGGAACTCCTCGCGCCCGACTTCCTTCACGCCGATCCGCTCGAGGAGGAGGAGGATATGCCCGTCCCCGGCCTGGTTCATCGTTATCGCGACCGTGCCCTGCTGATGGCCACCACCATGTGCTCAATGTATTGCCGCCATTGCACTCGCAAACGCGTCGCCGGGTATCAGGAATCCTGCATCGATGTCAGCCAGCTGAATGCCATAACCGATTATCTCCGCGCCCACACCGAGGTGAAGGATGTGGTGATTTCCGGCGGCGACCCGATGACCATGTCAACCTCGCTCCTGGAGCGCATTCTGGCCGCAGTCCGTTCTGTCCCCAGCGTGGACATCATCCGTATCGGCACCCGCGTGCCGGTCGTCATGCCCCAGCGCATCACAAACGAACTCACCACGATGCTTTCCAAGTATCACCCGGTGTGGATCAATACGCATTTCAATCATCCGAATGAGATTACGCCTGAATCCGCAGCCGCCTGCGCCAAACTCGCGAATGCAGGACTCCCTCTCGGAAACCAGACCGTACTCCTGCGAGGCATCAACGATACCCCCCAGATCATGGAGGAACTCTGCCGCGCTCTCGTCAAAATACGAGTTCGGCCGTATTATCTCTTCCAGTGCGACCTGGTCCGGGGCGTGGAACATTTCCGCACCCCCATCAGCCGCGGGATCGAGATCATGGAATATCTGCGCGGCCGCCTCAGCGGGCTCGCCATTCCAACCTATGTGGTGGACACCCCCCATGGCGGCGGAAAAATTCCCGTGCTGCCTAACTACATCATCTCCTCAAGCCCGTCACACACCGTGTTGCGGAATTTCGAAGGAATGATCGTGAACTATCCCGAGCCCATGGAACCGATGCCGCGCACGCCTCCCTCCACAAATGCCCGCTCAGGCAGTCCGGGCGTCTGGGAAGTGGCTGCCGGTCATTCCTCGGCCATCACCCCCTCCGGCTCGCACCGCCAGAAACGCCGGGCCGCCCGGAAAGTTCAGCGCGGGGATACCTCCCAACAGCATCCGGAATTCAATCTGCTCCTGGAGTCATTGATGTCGGAAGGCGGAGGGTGAAATCACGGTGAGCCTGACGATTGGAATGACCTACGACCTTCGCCGTGATTATCTCGCCCTTGGGTTCAAGACAGAGGAGGTTGCCGAGTTTGACTCGGACATCACGATCGACACTCTTGAAAGCACCATTGCCAGTCTCGGCTACCGCCCCGTCCGGATCGGCCATGCCCGCGCCCTGTGCGCCCAACTGGCCGCCGGGGCACGCTGGGATCTTGTTTTCAATCTCGCCGAGGGCGTCGCGGGACGAAGTCGCGAAGCCCAGGTGCCCTGCATGCTTGAGGCCTTCGATATTCCCTACACAATGTCCGATCCGCTTGTATGCGCCGTGACCCTCGACAAATCCATTGCCAAGCGCATTCTCCTGACGGAAGGACTGAACACCCCGGGCTTCCACGTGGTCCGGAGCGAGGCGGATGTGGCCGACGTCACACTGCCCTACCCGCTGTTCGCCAAGCCGATTGCCGAGGGAACGGGCAAGGGAATTGACCGTGCCTCGTGTGTCAAGAACTCTGCGGAATTGCGGGCGATATGCCAGACCCTGCTTTTAAAATACGATCAGCCGGTTCTGGTTGAGGAATTTCTACCCGGTCGCGAATTCACGGTGGCTATTCTCGGCACGGGCTCGAAAGCCCGCATCCTGGGCGGCATGGAAGTGGTCCTCCGCCCCAACGCGAACACCTCAATTTACACCTACGAAATGAAGGATCAGTACGAAAACTTCGTCGACTACCACCGGCTTCCGCGCACCCCGGAAACCGAAGCGATCGAAGCTTTGGCACTGGCGTCCTATCGCGCCCTTGAAGTCCGTGATGCCGGACGGGTGGATATCCGCATGGATCGTCTTGGTGTGCCCTCCTTCATGGAAGTCAACCCGCTCCCCGGTCTCAATCCCGAGGATTCGGACCTCCCGATCATTGCCCGACAGGAGGGCGTGAGTTACAAGGAAGTCATCCGGACAATCATCGAGAGCGCCCTCTCCCGGATTTCCCCCGCCGTATGAAGGCAAAACGCGAACCGATCCTCATCCTTCATCACGCCATTCCGGCGCCCGGAAGCTGCCACAATGCCGAGAGCGATGCCGGGGTCATGGATCAGGTGAAAATCGTATCTGAATCGATTCAGATGCTCAAAATCCCCTTCCGCGTCGCCCCGGTGGAGTCCCTGAAAAGTCTTCCTGAACTCCTCCGGGCCGCCCCCGAGCGACTCATCGTCAACCTGGTGGAAAACTTCCCCGACCGCCCCGTCGATGCCATGCAGGTGCCCACCGTCTGCGAGGCGTTCGGCAGGGAATGCACAGGGAACGAGAGCACCTGTCAGACCCTGGCACTCGACAAATGGCGGACCAAGGCGGTTCTACAGGCCTCAGGTCTTCCGGTTCCCGCCGGAATCATCATTCCTGTCGACTCCGCCGCCATTCCCCCATTCCCACCGCCCTGGATCGTTAAACCGCTTTTCGCTGATGCAAGCGAGGGCATCCATCCGACTTCGGTGATCCAAGGCGGAGTCAAGGCGTTGAGCACAGCCATCAGCCGCATCCATAAGGATTTCAAGCACCCCGCCCTGGTGGAATCGTTCTTCGGCACCCGCGAGATCAATGTCGCACTGTTTCAGCAGGGTTCCCGCATCGTGGTTCTGCCCGTCGCTGAAATTGAATTCCGAGGCTATGATAACCAGCGCCCCCGCATCATTGACTACGCGGCCAAATGGCACACGGATTCGTTTGAGTACAAAAACACCGTTCGGGTCGTTCCTGCAAAGATTGAAAAATCTCTTGCCGCACGGATCCATAACGCCGCCCTCGCCGCCTGGCACGCCCTGGGCTGCCGCGATTATGCCCGCGTGGATTTCCGGCTGAATGATGCCGGTGAGTTTGTGATCCTCGAGGTCAACCCCAATCCGGACATTTCGCCCGACAGCGGATTCGAGGCGGCCCTCAAGGCGGCCAAAATTCCCTACCGGGAGTTTGTGGAGGCGATGATCGAGAATGCTGCAGCTCGTCTTCAACAGAATGCTGTAGTAACCAGCGCCCGGCCGGTACGAGCACGAAAAACGGGAAATGCCGCCGAGGACGGCGGCTACACCAGAAGAAAAATCCGTCCCACCGAAGCCAAGGACCGCGACGGCATCCTGTCATTCATGAAGGGAACCGGGTTCTTTCATGACGGCGAAGTCGAGGTGGCACGGGAAGTTCTGGACGAGGCCATTGCCAAGGGGCCAACCGGACACTACAAATCCTTTACCCTGCTCGATAACAAAACTCCCGCCGGCTGGATCTGTTATGGGCCAACCCCCTGCACCCATGGCACCTACGATATCTACTGGATCGGAGTCAGCGCTAAGTGTCAGGGACGCGGGTACGGCCGGGCTTTGCTGGATCATGCTGAAAAACAGATCCGCCAACAAAAAGGCCGGCTCATCATCATCGAAACATCCGGCAAGCCTCTCTACGATTCCACCCGCGGCTTTTATCTCAAGACCGGCTATAACGAAACCGCCCGGATCCCCGAGTTTTACGCCCCGAATGATGACCGCGTGATCTACTCGAAGTCGATCTAGGAGCCTGTTAAAAAACAACCGGACGCCGAGGCCGGCGTCCCTCCCGATTTAAAACCAGGTATTTGCCTGTTCTTCGGGAGGGTCGGCGGCCTCGCCGACCGTCTTACAGGTGGCTAGATTTTGTGGCAATGGCCGCGCAGGAAGGCGGCACCGGTCATGGGTTTTCGGCCCTCAGGCTGAACGTCCAGAAGCCGGATCGCCTGCGAGCCCGTCTGGATCAACAGACCCTCACCCGCCCTTTCAAGAACCTCACCGATCCTGCCCTGGGCAGCGCCGGAGGATTCCACCCGGGTGGCCAGAACTTTCAGAATTTTCCCCGGTGCCCCGGGCAGATCACAGAAGGAGCCAGGGCGGGGATGGAACGCCCGGACATGGTTATGAATGGTCGTGGCAGGCAGAGCCCAATCAATCCTGCCATCTGCCTTCTTGAGTTTGGGGGCCACTGTGGAAAGGGTATGATTCTGCGGGATACGTGGGGCTTTGCCAGCCCGGATCAACTCCACTGTTTCGCCCAGAAGGGCCGCACCCACCTTGGCTAGTTTGTCGTGAAAACTGCCCCCGGTGTCCCCGGGCTCAATGACCACCTCACGCTTCAGGATCATATCGCCGGTGTCCATCCCCTCATTCATGAACATCGTTGTGACACCCGAGACGGTGTCGCCGTTGGCCACCGCCCACTGGATTGGGGCGGCCCCGCGATATTTCGGGAGCAGCGACCCATGCACATTGATACAGCCGAACGGTGGAATGGCCAGTAGTGCCGGCTTCAGTAATTGTCCATACGCCACCACAACGATCAGGTCGGGATGGTGCGACTGAATCGCAGCCAGGCTTTCCGGCATGTTGACTTTCTCCGGATTCAGCACCGGAATAGCACGACTCCCGAGATAGGCCTTCACGGGACAGGGTGAAATCTCAAGATTCCGTCCCTTCGGTCGGTCCGGCTGCGTCACCACCGCCACCACCTCATCCCGGGATGAGGCCAGCAGTTGTTCAAGACAGGGACATGCAAATCCCGCCGAGCCCATGAAAAGTATCCGCATCGTTGAACCTCACCATCAGGGGATAAAGGGATCGGATGATTTCATCAGCTTGCGCCCCATCCGGAGGGAGGCGGATTTGACCCGTCTCAGCAAATTGTGCCCTTTGGAATCAATCGCAACAATGGCCGGGAAGTCTTTTAACTCCAAAACCCACATGGCCTCAGCCAATCCGAATTCCTCGCCAAAATACAAACCCTTTACCGACACCACTTTTTCAGCCAGAACCTGGGCGGCGCCCCCTACGGCATGCAGGTAAACACAGCCCCCGGCTTTGCAGGCCCCTTCTGTAACTTTCCCCATCGAGCCCTTGCCAATAATCACACGAACCCCGTGATCCTTGATGATCCGGGGCAGATAAGGCTCCTCCCGGATGGAGGTCGTCGGGCCTGCGGCACGAACCACCCAGTCGGAATCCTTCCGGATCACCACCGGGCCACAGTGGTAGAGGGCGGCATTTTTTAAATCGACGGGACTCTTTCCGCCGTCAAAGAAATACTTATGGATCCGGTCGCGGGCCGTATACACGAGGCCGCTCACCAGCACAAACTGGCCGGCGCGCAAGGAGCCTACCTGCTCCGGGGTGAAGGGGTACTCCAACCGACGGGGTTTCAATAAAGCCATTTTTTGAACCCTCCCCGAACCGTCAGCACCGCGCCCCGGCGCCTGAACGCCCAGCACATGTAGGAGACTGTGACAAAAAATGAGGCGGGCACCCGGCTCATGGATCCGATTTTCAAGCCCAACAACGCCGTGTTCCCTCCCAGTCCCATCGGCCCGATCTCAAGCACTTTCGATTCCTTCAAAAGGCGATCTTCCAGCCGGGCCAGAATTTTCACGGGGGACTTATCGTCCAATTTCCTCAGAAACTGGCTTTTGGAGCACTCGTATCCGGTCGCGCGGTCGCCCCCGATGCACACACCGAGAATGCCCGGCGCGCACCCGTTACCCTGGGCGGAGACCACGGCATCCAACACACACCGGCGAACCCCTTCCAAATCCCGACCGGCCCCGAGGGATTCAGCAGGAAGGCTGTACTGCTTTCCGACATTTTCACAACCGCCCCCTTTCATCAGGAGCCGCACATCCACTGTCCCACGGGCACACTGCTCGAAATAGAATGTCGGAGCACCATAGGCCACATTCGTCGCACAGGCCGACCCCGAGACAGAATCAATCGTGTTCTGCCGCAAATAACCCAGTCGCGTGGCACGCGCCACAGCCAGGCGTGTCGCCGAAGCAAGGGCATTCGTGTCAAAGCCAACAGGAACCTGGAAATAAAAAATAAGACTGCCCGTGTCCTGGCAAAGCGGAGCATCATTATCACGAGCCTTCTGAACATTCTCCAGAAGGGCTTCCAGAATCCATCGGGCCCGGCTGGACTTCTTCTCGGTCTTGCAAGCCCGGCGCAATCCCTGCTCGATGTCGCAGGGAAGATCCACGGAGGTGCGGCGGATCAGCTCAAACAAACTGCTTTCCCATTGGACGTGATTTTTCATAATTCCAAAAACGGTTAAAGACCTATCACAATCACGGCATCAATTCAACTGCCACATGATCTGCCAACTCTCGACCCCTTGTCGTCAGACACCATCGACTCCCACCCGACACCACCAACCCCTCTCCCTCCAACCGCGCCAGCGTCTTCTTCCAAACCGCTTCCTGAGGAGATCCGGCCAGTCCGCAGGCCAGCAGAATGGCCTCCAAGTCTATTCCCTCCGTCATTCGAAGTCCGAAAATAAGCCGTTCCACCCCATCCATCAAGGGTGTCAGAACCTCTTCCTCCCTCGCCCCCGCCGCTAGATAGGACTCAAAATCTGACTCATTCGTCCAGCGTCGGTTTCCCACACGCGATGAGGCCGCACACCCCAATCCCACGTAATTTTCTCCCCGCCAGCAGGAAAGGTTATGGCGGCATTCAAACCCGGGACGCGCATAATTCGAAATTTCATAACGGGGTAATCCGGCGGCTCCCAGCACCTCCTCCGCCAGATCCAGCATCCGAAGTTGCTCATCATCATCCAGGAGCGTGACCGTTCCCGCTTGATGATCACGATCCAACCGAGTCCCCTCCTCCCGTGTCAGGGCGTAGACGGACACATGGGTTGGGTCCAGCTTCACCGCCGCACACAGCGTGTCACGCCACGCCTCCGCACTCACCCCAGGGACACAGGCAATCAGATCCAGTCCCCAGTTCGTAAAACCGGCTGACTTAATTGCCTCCTCAGCGGCGTAAATATCCTTTACGGAATGACGTCGGCCCAACTGTCGCAATACCTGGTCATCAAAAGCCTGCACTCCCAAACTGATCCGGTTCACCCCGGCCGATTTCATCAGCCGCAATTTATCACCATCCACCGACCCCGGATTAGCCTCACTGGTCCATTCAGACCCGCACCGACAGCCACTGGTGGACGCCGACCTCCGGGCGGCGTCTGATCCCGCCGTGGCGGGAAGGTCGCGGTCCACCTTGGAGGATACAAGGGTTGATGAGATATGCGGACTCACAAGAGACAGCAACTTTTCCAATTGATCCATCGGCAGGAGGGTCGGGGTTCCTCCTCCCAGAAAGACGGTGGAATACGCAAAAGGGCCGAATTCAGACCGCGCTGCCTCCGCTTCCCGCTTCAAGGCCGCCAGCCAAACCTCTCCTTTTTCCCGACTGTAGGGAACCGAATAAAAAGCGCAATAGTGGCACTTCCCGTCACAGAAAGGCACATGGATGTAAAGTCCCTCAATCATAATCTTAATCGTAATCGTAATCGTAATCGACTGCCCCGGAAAGGATTACGATTATGATTACGATTATGAGCCCCCCCCTGAACCTCTTAACCCCTGAACCCCTTAATCCCTTCCCCTCCCACTCTCGCCTTCAACAACTCCACCAAGTCATCCGGCACGTTAAGATTTCCGAAGCCGACACCCAACCGGCTATGAGGATTCATGGCACCATGAAAATCAGACCCTCCGCTGAAAGCAAGACCGAGGTCCCGGCCCACACTGAGACAAAACCGTTGCTGGTCATGACTATGTTCAGAATAATAAGCCTCAATCCCCTGCAACCCTTGTTCAGCCAGTTCAGCCAGAAAAACGCGCAACCGCTTCCGCCCGAGCCCCAGGGTAAAGGGATGAGCCAGTACGGGAACCCCGCCCGCCTCCCGGATCAGTTCAATACTCTTCTCCACCGTCAGCCGACTCCGCTCCACATAGGCCGGTTTACCCTTGCCCAGATAACGCTCAAAGGCTTCGTCCTTCTTCTTCACATAACCCTTTTCAATCAACACCTGGGCGAAGTGGGGACGCCCCACAACATCCTCCTTCGCCAACACCGTCACTTCCGGCCACGACACGGAAAGACCTAGTTGATTAAGGCGCTCCAGGATCATCTGATTGCGTTCCTCACGTCCCCTTCGCATACGCGCCAGGGCGGTTTCGACCCGGTCATCCTTGTGATTGATGAAATAACCGAGCATATGCATGGTGCCCCCCGTAAAATCCACGCTGATTTCGACCCCTGGCACGCCCTTTATGCCATGGTCATGGCAAGCCGCGAGGAACCTGTCAATTCCCGACATTCCATCATGATCCGTCAGCGACAAGGCCGTGATGCCGGCCTTTGCGGCCATTTCGACCAATTCCTCGGGAGTATTCGTACCATCCGAAAATGTGGAATGAACGTGCAAATCAATCATTCGTCATGCTCCAATACTTTTTCTTACGGGAAGGTTGACAACCGTATCACAAGACGGCACTATTACCACCCGTTTTCGACCGGACCCGATTTACGGGGGATTAGCTCAGTTTGGTAGAGCGCTTGAATGGCATTCAAGAGGTCGTCGGTTCGACCCCGATATCCTCCACCAATCGAAAACACCTTAAAACCCAATGAAATAGCCAATAAAATGGCACTTATTGCGGTTCCAACATCAAGTTTCATAAGAGTCATTTGGAAGCCTAAAGCGCCAAAAATGGCCACCGATAATGTCCCCATAATGTCCCCAGATTCCCTCATGATTTTTGGAATGGGCACCGGCAACATTCCCTGCCCTGGCGAAAAAGAGGCACTGATAACATCATAGGCGCTGAAAAAAATAATCCCGCCCATGCTTTCTGTGCCGGCCATCCCCTCCCCTGAGAGTTACATGCCGAACGTGATGGCGTGTTGTCAAAGGGACTGGAAGAGGCTATGAATGTTGCATTCGGATGGAAGGTCTTCTCGATGCAACTGATCGTCAAACTGAAGGATATCATCATTGACCCGGCAAAGCCGATGGATCTGGCCGCCATGCCGGCGGACAGCGCCGTTGCTTTGATTCGCAAGGCTTATGGGTTTCTGGCCGCTAACATGAATTTTGAGATCCAAGGAGATAAGGTCGTCATCACCGTGGATCAGACTCGCATGGAGGATGAGAAGACAGCCAAGGATTGCTTCGCTCGTGGTATGAAGCAGGCCCAGTCGGGGCGCTACAACAAGGCCGTCGATCTGTTCACCCGCGCCCTGCAGCTCGTGCCGGAACACACGGAGATCCGGCGAAACCTGGCAATGGCTTTGATGAACTCCGGACGCATTGCCGAAGCCAAGGACCACCTGGTTGACGTTTTGCGCCTGGCTCCGGAAGATACCTGGGCGCTCGTGATCCTCGGCAAAATCTACACGAACAATGAGCCCGATCTGGCGACTGCCGAGCGGTTTTATCGAAAAGCTCTGGAACTTGATCCGAAGGACTGTTTCGCGCTGATTAATTATGCCGCCATGAAGGTCGAGAGCAAGGATCGGGAAGGCGCCCGGGGTCTCTTTGAGCAGGCTATCGCCCTCGATCCCAAGAAACCCAACCCCCACTACGGACTTGCGATGCTACTCAATGAGGATGGCAAGCCATCGGAGGCCCTGATTATCCTGGAGCGAATGTTTGACACATCAGAGTTCGATGAAGTGCGCATGGGGGAACTGCGCAAAGAGTGTCAGGAATTCCGGCTACGGCTCAGTGCGCAGGTGGCGGAAGCGGAGCATGATCGGCATTGGACAATCATTTTGGCCGCCCGGGAGGATGTCGAGAAGATGACAGGATTCCCGGTTGACCTCATCGAGGACAACAGTCTGGATGATGCGACCGCCACTTCGACTCCCGCCTGGCGCAGTACAGGCAGACATGTCGTGCGATACAATACCCTCGGGAAGGCCGTGAGTGCACACATCGTCGCACGGGAATTGGAGTTGATCCGGATGGAACATGAGGCCCGGCAGGCTGGGACGGCGTGTTTGCAGACTTATGCGGTCAATAGTCCAGAAAGGGCGAAAGCCATCGAAGAACACGGGCGGCACGGCACCGCGAATGCCCAGGCCTTCATCGCAAAAGTGACCGACACCCTCATGCCCCGGATGCTGCGCACTCCCTTGGACGCCCTTGTCGAGAAGCGGATTTGGGATCGATTACCTGGAATCCGGCCCAGCCAGACGGTTGGCTTGTACCTTCATGCACGCCAGAAGCGGAACCCCCTAGACCAGCCGCAAGTCGCCAGCGCCCTCCCGTCCGAGGTTAAGAATGCCCACGAAATCGGCGCGGCGGCATGGGCGATCTACATTGACCGGCTGTGTGGCGTCCGAACCGCCTTCGCCGCTGACTACGGTCGCAGTCCCGGGTTTCCGTTGGCGCGCGAGCTTGCCGATGGCTGGTGGAAAGGATCTTTGGCTTTCCATCCTGGTGATGAATATGATCTTGTTCGGCAATGCGCGCAGGCGCTGGGGATCGAAGCATGGTTGGACAACCAGTGATAATGAGAGAGTAGAAACGTGATCGCATTACGTGAAATTAAGACCTTTCCATTGGGTGAAGTGCGGATCACCCCTCCGGCTGAAACTGTGTTACAAAACGCCGGCCGCACATTCCAAGAATATTTAGACAGGCATGCCACTTGTGATTGGGGTGAGTTGGACATTGATGACTGGAACGACAATGACGTAGCGGTGAGCGCCGACTGTCGAATGCATAGCGTGTACAAGGTGACCGATGATCAGACGATCTGGATCATCACCGAAGCGGATCGGAGCGCCACCACCATCTTACTGCCTGATGACTACTGAGGAGGAATAGTGCACCGCGGCCATGGTGGGGGGGAATGTTGCTTCATGACGACTGTGATACCAGATTTTCCATTTCGGCCCTTACCGCGTAGACAAGATAGCGAGGAACACCAAGCTCAGTGGAGATCTGACTAACGGACAACGTGCTCCGATCCCACACAATCATCGACACTGTCTTACGTTTGTCATCTTCTGAAACCCCATGCACCTTCAAGGCGCGAAGAACCTGCCGATGGATGGCTTTTATGTAGATCTGCCGAGCTCGTTCTGTTGTGACTCCATGCCTCCGTGCCATTTCCGCAAAGGTGAGACCGGATAGACGTTCCCGGACAATG
>CAMDCX010000029.1 GCA_945890715.1 PVC group bacterium
CACCGCCAGATTCGCCGCCGCCGTCCGACATGACCTCCCGATAACGCTCGCTTCCCCGCGTTGCTATGCCCCCGTTCGCACTTATGCCCGCCATCCAGCCTCTCCCTCAGGCACTCCATTGCGACAATTCCGGTTTTCTGAATTTCTGCCTTCCTTACCGCTCCGTTGACAGCGGCGAAGGTTTTCAATATGGTATTGGCCGTTTTTTGGGCGGGATAGCTCAGTGGTAGAGCAGCGGACTCATAAGCCGTTGGTCGTGGGTTCAACTCCCACTCCCGCCACCATTTACCCTTTTCCGTTCCCCGTGACCCTGTTCCGCTGGTTCGCACGCTCATTGTGATGGGTCGGATAGAGATTCAGAATGTCTGCGTGTTTGTAAACTGTCTTGCGAATCTTTCCCGAAAGGCTCAAAATTCCAAAGTGGTTGTAAACTGTTTTGTTTATCTTTCCGGTAAAGGAGAATTGCATGAGAACTCTGTGTGATGTGATGGTGAAGAGGATGAAAACGGTGTTCTGCGGGTTGCTGGGTCTGTGGGCTGCCACGGGGATGATGGGGTGCGACGATCCGTCTGACAGCGGGGATTTCGACTATGTTCCGCCGTCCGGGTATGGTGCGATGATCGTAGACAATCGATCACTCACAGACATTAACGTCTATGTGGATGGGGTTTCAATCGACAGGGTGGGAGACGATTCTGACAGGCATTTTGATATCAGGCCGGGATCCCATCGCATTGTCCTCGACGAAGAGGATGGTGGACGAAGATGGAGTGGCGACATCGATATCCTTGACGCACGCCTTACAATCTTGCGTGTGACGATGGATTTCGGTGACAGTAACGACTATCGGGTTAGTGTGGAATTCGACTGAGTCCGTCGCAAGTGCTTGGGCCCCGCCTCGTTGAGATAAAAAAACCAACCGAGGTGGTGGGATGTGTCGGCGGTCTTTTGCGGACTAATAGCCGAGACCATCCACCGCAGGGGGCTGTGGTATCATTACTGACCTCGCCACCTCTGTTGATTGATAAGGATTCTATAGATCTCTTCGCCTCTTTCTATGGGGTGCAACCCTACCAAACAATATCGCTTCACTCTTGCCTCTTGGGCGTAAATCGGACACTCTATAGGGCTTATGAATACGAAGCGCAGTCGGTTATATGTCGTCATCGGACCCCTGCTGGGTCTTCTGGCGCTGGTTCTTTACGCCATGACGCTCAGCCGGGGTGCCTATCCCGGCGAGTCGGCCAATTTGATGGTCACGGAATTGGGATTGAATCCGCTTGGCGTATCTGGGCATTTGATCTGGAGTTGGGTGGTGAATCTGGTGGCCGGGTTGCCGATGGGCTCGGTTTCCACCCGGCTGAATGTCCTGAGCGCAGTTTGCGCGGCAGGAGCGGTTGGGTTGTTTTTCCGGATTCTGGCCGATGCCGTGTGGGTGGTGATTCCGGTTACCGATTTGAATGTCCGCGCCGCAAATCGCGCGTCCCTTCTCGCGGGGGTAGTCGGAAGTGTGGCACTGATGGGGGCTATTCCCTTCTGGTATGCGGCCAATCGGTTCCATCCGGCGACGTTTGATCTGTTGCTTCTGTTCATTCTGGCGAAGCTCCTGATGACCTTTCTTCGCCGGGCTTCGCTCTGGATGGGATTGGTTTTTGCCTTTCTGTACGGGGCGTTTGCCGTTGAATTTGCCACTCTGGTTGTTTTTGGCCCGCTGGTTCTGATGGGGCTGCTTTACGCCCTGTGGATCAATGGCGACTTGCGCTGGGGTCGGGTTTTTCCCGTGGCAGGATGTCTTTTGGCCGGGATGTTGTTTTATGGTCTTGCCGCCTTGCATTTGCAGGGATCCGAGGCTTTTCAGTTAAGTCAGGGCAGCGGCTTCTGGCAGGCGCTTTTCTATGTCCTGAAAGGACAATACCAGCTCATTGCCAAAAGTCTTCCCCAAGTGGGCTGGCTTCTGGTCATCATCGTGGGGATTGTTCCGTGGCTTGCTGTTCTGGTGGTTGGACGACGCGGGCTCAATGAAGAAAAGGACTGGGGTCTCTATATTCTGCATTTGATTCTCACCGGCGTGGTGGTGGCGGTATTGTTCAATGTTCCCTTTTCCCCCTGGCGCATTCTGGGGCCCTGGCGGTTGTTGGTGACTCCCTACGTGTTGCTGGCCTTTACGTTCGGGTATCTGGCGGCCTATTGGTCGCTGATTTCCAGACTATCGTTCCAGGACGCCGATGAGGATGAAGCCGGCAAGCTCTGGTGGCGCGAGTATGGCGGCCTGTTTCCTGCGGGTCTGTTGCTGGTGGCGGCGGTAACGGCAGGAGTGTTGAATTTCCCGGTGGCGGATGCACGCCCGGCGGGAGTGGTGAACGCCTATGCCCGTTCCGTGGTGAAGGCCGCCGCAGGACGTGAATGGCTGGTGACCGACGGGACTCTGGATAGTAATTTTCAGATTGCAGCCCGCGAGTCCGGGTCGCCTCTGCGGTTTTTCAATCTTCAGCAGGGGAACAATGTTCTCTATATGCGGAGTCTGGCGAGAGCGTTTGACGATGTCCGGATGAAGTCCCTGGCGGAGGTGGACGGGCTGGCGTTCATGCGGCAATGGGTGGAGACGGATCCCCGGTTTTCTGAAAAAACGGTGTTTCTAAGTTTCCCCGACTTGTGGCTCTCGGCCGGGATGCAGCCGATTCCCGACCGGATGATGTTTGCCGGGGTTCGCGCCCTTTCCGAAGTGGAGCCTGAGGCATTGTGGGCGCGGCACCAGGAGTATTGGACATCGCCGCTCCTGGCGGAACTGATCCGGCTCCGGAAGACGGACCCCATGCTTTCCCAGACGGCGGGTGCGGTGATCCGGCATCTGAGCCTGGTGGCCAACAATCTGGGTGTGGTGTTGGAGGATGCCGGGTGGCGGAAGCAGGCGTATGAGGCCTATCTCAAGGCTCGCGAACTGGAGCCGAACAACATCAGTGCGATGTTGAACCAGTTGACCCTGGTGGAGCGCGGGTATGCCACACCGGATGCGGCGACGATCAAGGCGGACTTCAAGGAGTTCACCAAGACGCTCAAGCAGAAGTTTCAAATCTGGCAATTGTCGCGTGTCTACGGGTATGTCCGGATGCCGGAGGCGTATGCCAACCTCGGGATGACCTGGGCGTTTTCAGGGCAGCCGGGCATGGCGGTGGCGGGCTATAAGCGGGCCATTGAGCTGGCACCGGATCGGAAGGATCAATTGAGCCAGGGCCTGGCCATGGCCTACCTGGCTCAGGATCAGCAGGCGGGGGAGGACATTCTTCGCCAATTACTCGAAAAAGATCCCAAGAATGCGTCACTCCTGCTGTCACTGGCGCGGCTTGATGCGCGCAAGAGCCGTTTTGCGGAGGCCACGGCGTTGCTCGACCGGGCTCAGTTGGCGGGGGTTCCAAAGGATCGGATTGCCATGGAATATGCCGTGATGAATCTGGCGGCCGGGGACTCAGGCAAGGCTCGTGTAGTGTTGCAGGAACTGGTGGATGTGAAGCCCGACATGATGCCCGCCTGGGCGATGCTGGCGGCCGTGATGATGCAGCAGAACGACACCAAGGGGTTGGAGGACTGTGAACGGAAATTGAAGCGCGCAAAAAAACTGGATTTCATCACCGCCGTGGTGCTGGGGCAGATTGCCCTCGGCCGGACCCAGTATGCGGAAGCCCGGACTTACATTGAGCAAGCCCTCGGGATGCGCCCCAATACGCTGATTCTTCTGGAATTGCTTTTGCGGCTGGATGTGCAGGAAGGGCGTCGGGATCTGGCGGAAGTTCATATCCGGAACCTGTTGCTACTGGATCCGGGACATGCCTTTGCGAATCAGGTCCTGGCCTCCATGCAGTTGGATCGGAAGGAATACACCCGGGCCGAAAATTCCCTGCGGAAAAGTCTGGAACGGCGAAAGGACCCCATGGTGATGAATGACCTGGCCTGGACGCTCCAGGAAAAGGGCGAATTGGACGAGGCCGAGGCTCTGGTTCGGGAGGCGCTGAAGGCCAATGAAAAAGTTGGCACGGTATGGGATACCCTGGGCATGATTTTGTTCAAACGCGGCAGGTTGCCCGAAGCCGGAGAAGCGCTTCAAAAATCCTTGTCCTTGTCCCCGGATAACTTCGTCGTTCAGCTTCATCTGGCCCAGTGGTATGAGAAAAAAGGCGACGTGAAGAAGGCGGCGGAATTGGCGGGGAATGTGCTCGCACATCCGATCGGCCTCAGTCAGGCGGATCAGGAAGTATTGCGCCGGTTGAGTCGTATGGGGAGTGGACAGTAGGCAGAAAAGGGGACATTGTGATGAATTATTCGGAAGCCAAAGGCATTTTGGAGAAGCATGGACAGGGGCATGTTCTGAAGTTCTGGGACACGCTGAATGCAGTGCAGCAGGCTGGTTTGTTGAGCCAGATTGAGGCTTTGGATTTCAAGACCCTTGCGGCGATTCAAGCCTTGTTGAAGGCGGGCGGCGAGTCGACGACCCCTTCGGGCGCAATGACGCCTGCGTCGGTGGTGTCGCTTCAGGCTTCTCAGCTTTCGGAACCCCGAGCCATCGGAGAGGCCGCGCTGAAAGCGGGGCAGATCGGTGTCATCCTCGTGGCGGGCGGGCAGGGAACCCGGCTGGGCTATGACGGCCCCAAAGGAACCTACCGGCTGGCACCGATTACGCACGCCTCGTTGTTTGAGATCCATGCCCGGAAAATTCTGGCTCTTGAACGCCAGTTCCAGGCTTCGATTCCGTTCTACATCATGACGAGCGAGGGGAATGATGCCGATACCCGGAAATTCTTCGCTGAGAACGGGTGTTTCGGGCTCAATCCGGATCGCGTGAAGTTTTTTGTTCAGGGAACCCTGCCTGCGTTTCAGCCGGATGGCCGGATGATCCTGGAGTCGCCCGGAAAACTGTTCGCCGCCCCGGACGGGCATGGCGGAATTCTCTCGGCGCTGGGCAGGCGCGGGATGCTGGCGGACATGACGGCGCGGGGACTGACGACGCTTTACTTTTTCCAGGTGGATAATCCTCTGGTGGATATCGCCGATCCCGTTTTTCTGGGAGTGCACTTGCAGAGGAAGGCCGACATGGCCGTCAAGGTGTGTGCCAAATGCAGTCCCGACGAGGGACTGGGGGTTACGGTGGTACGCGACGGGCGGACTTCCGTGGTCGAGTACACCGAGTTGACTGCGGAGCAGAAAAACGCGCGCCTTCCGGACGGTGAACTGTTCTTTAAATTCGGTAGTGTAGCCATCCATATTTTTTCGCTGGAATTCCTGATCCGCGAACTCTCGGCGGGGCTTCCCCTTCATCAGGCCCACAAGAAGGTGCCGTATTGCGATGATCAGGGAAAGACAATGAAGCCGGATAAGCCCAACGCCTACAAGTTCGAGAAATTTATTTTCGACGCCCTTCCGGATGCGAAGGAGTCCCTGATTCTTGAGTTTGCGAGAGAAGACGAGTTTGCGCCGGTGAAGAATGCGGAAGGCAATGATTCGCCTGCGACATCGAGGGCGGCCATGATGGAGAAATTCGCCCGATGGCTGGCGGCCTGTGGCGTGAAGGTGCCGCGTGATTCCCAGGGCCGGTTGACGGTGAAGATCGAGATTGATCCGGTTTACGCCCATGATGCCGCCAGTCTGGCGGTGCGGTTGCCCAAGGGATTCACCGTGACGGGTGATGTGCTGCTGAAAGGATAAGTTCAACGTCCATGATGGTTCCTGTTGTAGTCATTATTCTGGCCGTGATTCTGGCGGGCGGCGTGATGTGGGTCGGGCAGGCCTACCGCATGCTCGCCTTTGCGCGGGTCCAGCGGGATGAGGCCTGGGTGGAACTCAGGACCGCGCTACAGGAATGCCGGGACATGATCCCTTATATTGTGGCGGCCGTGCCGGCTCATATTTCGCCGGCGTTGGATGTGCTGGGAAATGCCTGTGATCTGGCCGCCAATGTGGAGGGCGTGCGGGAATGCGCCCAGGCTGAGAGCCGCCTGAAAGCCGCGATCAGCCGCCTGTTTGAGCAGTTGGATGCGGATGCGACGCTCGAGACCCTTGATTTGATTTTGCCCCTTCGGGATCGGCTCAAGGATCAAGCGATGCGGGTGGACTTGTTGAAGGAGTCCTACAATCAGATGGCGTCGGTCTATAATGCCCTGTTGAAAAAAGGTGCGGCGCGGATCCTGGTGTCGGTGGGAATGGCGCGTCCCGTGGAGTTGTTCTAGCATGAGCGGATGGGATTATTCCAAGGGAACCCTGCCGTGGACGAAAACCTGTTTCGTCTGCGGTCAGGATAATCCCAACGGACTAAAGGTGCGATCGCGCGTGGAAGGCGACCGGATTGTGCTGACCCATGTGACCCGCGAATTCGATCTCGGATACCGCCATCTGGTGCATGGTGGAATTTCGATGACATTGCTGGATGAGGTGATGACCTGGGCCGCCATCCTGACCTTCAAGCAGGCTTGCGTGGCCGCCGAGTTGACTGTGCGGCTGAAACAGCCGGTGACGGTCGGCCAGGCGATCCGGGTGGAGGGCTGGGTTACGAGCGGGAAGTCCCGGATCACCCTGACCGAGGGACGGGTTCTGGATGACCGGCAGACAGTCTTGGCGACGGCAACCGGAAAGTATATTCCGATGTCGGCGGGTGGGGTACACCTGTGCGTCAAGGATTTCGTAGAGAGTCCGGAGGCCCTGTATCTTCCCTTCCTCCACGAGAAAGGAATTGCTGAAAAAACATGAAAGCCATGTTCCTGATACTTTTGGTCGTGTTGAGTCTGGCAACGGTGGCGGATTCCGAGACGAATGCACCGGTTTCAACCAACGCGATTCCGGTGCTGACCAATACGGCACCCGTGGCCGTGGTTCCGTCTCCTTCGGCTGTTCCTGCGCCGGATCCAATGGTGGGCAAGTCGTTGATGGCGCTGGGTATGGTTTTGCAATCAGCGAAACACTTCCGGTGCCAGGTTACGTTCCTGATCAACAGCGAGATGGAGGGAATGAAGCAGGAGATTTCAGCTTCCTATGCCCTGACGGCGGAAAGACCGAACCGGCTGGCGCTCCGGTTTCTCAAGGGAATGACGGGGAACACGGTGGTGTGCGACGGGAAGAAAATGGTCACCTATGCCGCCGCCCTGAACCGGTATGAGGAGAAGGAGGCGCCCCGATCCTTCGAGCAGTTCACCCAGGGGCTGGGACCCATGTCCGGAAACATCCTGTTTG
This sequence comes from PVC group bacterium, assembly GCA_945890715.1. Classification (GTDB taxonomy): domain Bacteria; phylum Verrucomicrobiota; class Kiritimatiellia; order CAIKKV01; family CAITUY01; genus JAABPW01. The sequence goes on from CAMDCX010000029.1 coordinate 7,213, forward strand.
TAGACAATCTACTGAGGGACGATATCTATGCGGCGATCATGGATGGCGTCATCAAAGCGAGTTACGCGGGCAAGGTCACGATGGACGGCCAGGAGTGTGATCATTTGAAATTCGAGCAGGATCAGTTCGACTGGGAGCTATGGGTTTCCTCGGGAGTGAAGCCCGTGGTCGTTCAGGTTGTGTACAACATGGCTAAAAGTTTTACAGTTCCGGGCGGGGAACCGGTTCCCGCCAAGGGCATGAAAATGATGGTGCTCAACCGGTTTTCGGAGTGGGAGATTGATGGCACTCTTCCCTCCGATGCGTTTGAGTTTAAACCACCCCCGGGTGCCCACAAGGCCGAGTCCCTGTTCGAGGGGGATGACGAGGAGTCTCCCGTGCGGCCAGTGCCGGTGGAGCCTGAAGTAGATGTGAAAACTAATGCAACGCTTTTGTTATGAGATGGAGAGCCGTGTTATGACAGCAGAGACTGGGAATGAATATGGTGAACAGCGCCGGGCGAACATGACGGCTCTAATGGAAAAAGGATATCCGCCTTTTGGAAAGGCCTTCAAGCGATCCGGCCGACTGGCTGAGATTCGTGCCGCGTTTGAGGAAAACAAAGCCGTTTCCGCAGCGGGTCGCCTGACCACCAGTCGGGACATGGGAAAAAGCCTATTTGCAGACTTGCGGGACGGGTCAGACCGGTTCCAGATTTATGCCCAAAAAAGCAGTCTCGGGGACACCGCCTTCGAGGCCTTCAAGCTCCTGGATCTCGGGGATCATGTCGGCGTCGAAGGCACGCTGTTTACCACCCGAACCGGTGAACAAACCCTCAAGATCGAGCGCTGGACATTGTTGTCAAAGGCGCTTCTTCCGCTTCCTGAGAAATGGCACGGACTGAAAGATACCGACCAGCGTTATCGTCAGCGCTACCTTGACCTGATTTCCAATCCGGGAGTTCGTGAGGTGTTCAATATGCGCATTCAGGCGGTGCGCGAAATCCGGAACTACCTGGTGGAGCGCCAGTTCCAGGAAGTGGAAACGCCCATGATGCAAGCCCAGCCCGGCGGCGCCACGGCGCGACCCTTTGTGACGCATTATGAAGCCCTGAATTCCCGGATGTATTTGAGGATTGCCCCGGAATTGTACCTCAAGCGCCTGCTGGTCGGTGGGTTCGACAAGGTGTTTGAGCTGAATCGGAATTTCCGGAACGAGGGGCTTTCCCGCACCCACAACCCCGAGTTTACGATGATGGAAGTGTATGAAGCCTACTCAGACCGGCGCGGGATGCAGGATCTGGTCGAGGGGCTCATCACCCATGTGGCGCAGGTTGTCATGGGAACCTTGAAGGTCGGGACTCCCGAGGCGCCCATCGATCTCACCTCGCCGTGGCGCGAGGTGACGTATCGCGAGCTCGTTCTCGAGCGCATGGGTGCAGACTGGTTTTCTCTTGAAAAGGACGCGATGCGGGCCAAAGCGGAAGCGGCGGGGCTTCATGGGGATCCGGCCTGGAGTCGGGACGAAATCACCCACGAGATTTATTCCAAGTTGATCGAGAAGACGCTCCTGAATCCGACGTTTGTCACACGTCTTCCCGCCGAGCTGGTTCCGTTGGCTAAACGGTGCGAGGATGACCCCACGGTGGTGGATGTGTTCGAGTTGGTGATTGGCGGCAAGGAAATTGCCCCCGGATACTCCGAGTTGAATGATCCTCTGGAGCAGCGGAAGCGCCTTGAGGAACAAGTCGCCCTGGCGGCTCCCGGCCGTGCCGCCGAGGAAGCCCAGAAGGTGGATGAGGATTTTCTCGCCGCCCTGGAGCACGGGATGCCCCCGGCAGGCGGCATGGGAATCGGCATCGACCGCCTGATCATGACCCTGACCGGAAGCGAGGCGATCCGCGATGTCATTCTCTTCCCGCAACTTAAACCCAGAGACATGGCTCCTGAACCCCTGAACCCCTTGACCCCTTAAACCCTTTCCCATGCTCCCCTTCTCCCTATTCCTTGCACTGAAGTACCTGAAGCCGAAGCGAACCTATTTCTCGGTGGTGACCATCATTTCGGTGCTCGGGGTGTTGCTGGGGGTTTCGGTGCTGATCATCGTGCTTTCGGTGATGACGGGGTTTGATGACATGTGGCGGGAAAAAATCCTGGGATTCAATGCGCACCTGACCGTAAGCAGTCCGGGCGGGGTGGCGGAGGAGGGGGCGGTGATGGCGCGTCTGGCCCGACTCAAGGGAGTGACGGGAGTGGCACCCTCCACTGAGGGGCAGGTCGTGCTTCAATGCGGAGAGCGCATGTTTACTCCGATGCTTCGCGGGATTGACCCGGTTCGGGAGCTGACGGTCAGTCAGATTCCCTCCAGTGTCAAGCAAGGGGTCTTCAGCGTGAAGGGGCGCGACATGGTGATTGGTGTGGATCTTGCCAGGCGGATGGGCGTGGGGGTGGGGGATAAACTGCTGATCAATTCCCCCCGCAGCTTTGTCAGTCGTGACGAAATTACCCTGCCCCAGGAGTTTCGCGTGGCGGGGGTATTTGATGTAGGCATGTGGGAGTACGACTCGGGATTTGTGTTTTGTTCGATGGATAAGGCCCGGGAGGTGTTCGGGATGGAGGGCGGCGTGGGAAGCCTTCGATTGATGGCGCGGGATCCCTACCGGATTCAGGAGGTGGCCAGGCAGGCTCGCGTGGCGCTCGGGGACGATTACACGATTGTCACCTGGATGGAACAGAACCGGCAGATTTTCAGTGCGTTGCGGGTGGAAAAGAACATGATGTTCTTCCTGTTGATCTTCATTACGATTGTGGCGGCTTTTGGAATCACCAATACGCTGATCACGGTGACGGTGCAAAAAACCCATGAGATTGGACTTTTGAAGGCGATCGGGTTTCCCTCTGGAAGTATCATGCGGATCTTTTTCTGGCAGGGCTGGATTGAGGGCATGATCGGCACGCTTTCCGGAGTGGGGTCGGCCTTGCTGATCCTGCACTACCGCAACGACCTGCTCCGGTGGCTTTCGGATACCTTCAATCTGGAGTTGTTTCCGAAGGAATTATACCGGTTGAGCGAGATTCCCTCCCGGACGGCACCGATGGATGTCCTGGTGGTAGCGGGATCCGTGATTGTGATTTGTACCCTGGCGGGCTTGATTCCGGCGTGGCGGGCGGCACGGCTGGATCCGGTGGAAGCGTTGAGGCATGAATGAAAGAGAGAATTCAGAAGTCAGGAGTCAGAATTCAGAATACATTCGTAGTCTGCAATTCAGGCCCCCAGCTCTCTCACTCCGACTTCTGTCTCCTGAATTCTGACTCCTGAATACTTTATGGATACCATTGTCAAAGCTGAGGCGGTAACCAAGACTTACCTGATGGGGAAGCGTTCATTGACGGTTCTCGATACGGTGTCGGTGGGTATTCGTCCGGGTGAGACGGTGGCGATTATCGGGCCGAGCGGAGCGGGCAAGAGCACGCTTCTCCATGCGTTGGGGGGGCTGGATCAGCCCACGGCCGGAGAGGTCTGGTTCAAGGGCCAGTCCTTTTATAAGTTGTCGCCGCAGGAGCGGACGGTGATGCGGGCACGCCATGTCGGTTTCGTGTTTCAGTCCTATCATCTCCTGCCCGAACTGGATGTCGTGGAAAATGTCCTGTTGCCTACGATGACGGCCTGGAGTCTGAGACGGGACCGGGCAAAGCACCTCAAGCGGGCGGAGCAGTTGCTGGATACGGTGGGATTGTCGGACCGGCTTCGGCATACTCCGCTGGAGCTTTCCGGTGGCGAACAGCAGCGGGTGGCGTTGGCGCGCGCCCTGATGAATGAGCCGGAACTGGTTCTGGCGGATGAACCTACCGGGAACCTTGACAGTGTTACGGGAGAGCATATTCTGGAATGTCTTTTTGGGCTGACCCGCGAACGACGGCATACGCTGGTTCTCGTGACGCATAACAACGAGATTGCGGCCCGGTGTGACCGCATCATCCGGATGAAGGACGGGCGGGTGGAAGAATGACGGGAGGATTTCTGGCGATGATTAAGAAACGACGATTTACCCTGCTGGGTGGCGTGGTGACCTTGCTTCTTCTGGCGGGATTGGGATTGGTGTGGTGGTGTGTACTCCCGGCTTGCGCGGCCTCCAAGCCGCTGGCTCCAAACGTCCAGGCGGCTGCGGTGGCGCAATATTTTGAGAAAGTGATGCCGAAACTTCATTTATCCCATCAGCCCCTGGATGTGGGGATTGCGACCAACGCCCTCGACCTGTATCTCGGGATGCTGGATTATGACCGGACATTTTTCATGGCTTCCGACATTGAGGAGTACAAAAAGGAGGCGGCGCAGCAGGCGGACAAGATTCATCAGGGGGATGTTTCCCTGGCATTTCGGATTGTGGAACGGTTCAAGGAGCGGGTTCGTAATCGCGTCGAATACGCCGACAGCTTGATCAGCAAGGGATTTGACTGCACCATTAAGGAAACCTTTATTTGGAAGCGGAAGGATCAGCCCTGGCCTGCGAACGAGCCGGACTGGAACGAACTCTGGCGGAAAAAAGTCAAAAACGAGTACGTGGCCCGGTTGGTGGCGAAACAAATGGCCGATGCCGAGAAAACCAACGGAGTGGCCAGGGTCGACACGGTCTCGGGAAAACCCGGAATTCCAGCAACCAATTCAACCGCAGTGACGCGGGCGTCCGAGACGGATGCGCTGCTCAGTCCGGAGGCCTTTCTCAGGAAGCGTTACAAGCAGTTTCTTCTGGTTCTGGAGGACAGCGATTCGGAATTTGTGTTGCAGCGCTATTTCACGGCCTTCAGTCAGGCGTATGACCCGCACTCTGAATATATGACCCCCAGTACGAGTGAGGATTTCGAGATCGGGATGAAGCTGTCGCTGGGCGGCATCGGTGCTCTCCTGCAAAGTGAGGATGGCGCCGCCCGGATTGAAAAAGTCATTCCCGGCGGACCGGCGGCGCGGGATGGCCGCCTGAAAGCGGGCGACAAAATTATTGCCGTGACGCAGGAGAATGGGGTGACGGTGGATATTCTCCACTGGCCGCTTTACAAGGCGGTGGGGGTCATCCGGGGCAAAAAAGGATCCAAGGTCATTTTAACCATCATTCCCGCCTCGGATATTTCGGGTTCGCGCACGGTGAAAATACAACTGGTTCGCGATGAGGTGAAGCTGGAAGACCAGGAGGCCAAGGGTGAGGTGGTCACTGTTTCCGGTTCTGACGGCAAGACCAATACGGTTGGGGTGATTGATCTGCCTGTTTTCTATGCCGACATGAAGAACCGTAACAACGGCGGCGCGGAGTATAAAAGCTCGACCCGCGATGTAGCCAGGCTCATTGCCGACATGAAGGAGAAGTCGATTCAGGGGCTTATCCTGGATCTGCGTGACAATGGCGGGGGGTCACTGGCGGAGTCGGTGGAGATGACTGGATTGTTTTTTCCGTCAGGGCCGGTGGTTCAGGTGCGGGAAAGTCGCGGGGTTCAGGTGTTGAATGACCAGGATCCGGACACTCTGTACGACGGACCTCTGGTGGTGTTGGTGAACCGGCGCAGCGCTTCGGCCTCCGAGATTTTGGCGGCGGCGCTTCAGGATTACGGGCGGGCGATCATTGTCGGCGACTCGAAGACGCATGGCAAGGGCACCGTCCAGTCGTGGCAGCCCCTGGATGAGCGCACCCCGGGGCTGGGTTCCATCAAGGTGACGACTCATTCCTTCTATCGGGTGGCGGGCGGATCAACGCAGATGAAGGGCGTGGTTCCCGATATCACGATTCCCTCCGTGCTGGATGTTCTTGAAGTCGGTGAGGAATATCTTCCCCATGCCATTCCCTGGACAGTAATCAGCATGGCCCGGTATCAGCAGTTCGGTGATTTGTCGCCCTGGATTCCCGAGCTGAAGCGGAATTCGGAGGAGCGGCGTGCCCGGGATGCCCGGTTCACCGTTCAGCGGGATGTGATTGAGCGGGTTCGGAAGCACCAACAGATTGCGGATATCTCCCTGAATCTTCAGGATCGTCTGGATCTGGCTCGTGAGGAAAAGGGTCTGGACAAGGCGCAGGATGAGGGTTTGGGAGAGGATGATGCGGGAAAGGATCCGGCGCAAAAGAATCCCGAAAAGGATCTGGTATTGAGGGAGGCGGAGCGTATTCTGGCGGATCTGATCCGCTTGGCGGGACTCAAGGAGAAAAAGCATGAAAATTCCATTTTGGAAAATGCATGGGGCGGGAAATGATTTTGTTTTAGTGGATGACCGGAAGCTGACCTTTCCGATGGCGGATCACTCCTGGTTGGCTGCGATCGGATCCCGTCGGACGGGTGTGGGCTGCGAGGGGATTATCCTGATTCAGCCTTCCGACAAGGCTCATTTCACCATGCGTTTCTTCAATCCCGATGGGAGTGAAGTGGATATGTGCGGCAACGGGGCACGTTGCATTGCCCGGCTTGCCCACGAACTCGGCGTGGCGCCCGACCACATGGCTTTTGAAACTGGCGCAGGACGGATTGAGGCGGAAATGGTCGGGGACCGGGTTCGGTTGGCCATGACGGTGCCCAAAGACTGGCGGATGAACCAGGTGCTTGACCTGAACGGACTGAAACGCCCTTATGGATTTGTGAATAGCGGGGTGCCCCATGTGGTCATGCCCGTCCAGGATCTTGACGGGGAGGATGTGGCCAAAACCGGCGCGGCAATCCGCTACCATAAGGATTTCGCCCCCAAGGGAACCAATGCGAATTTCATCGCCGTGACCGGTTCGTCGTCACTGCGCATCCGCACCTATGAGCGCGGGGTCGAGGCGGAAACGCTGGCGTGCGGAACCGGAATGGTTGCCGCCGCATTGATTGCCGGGCGTATGGGGAGTGTCAAGCCGCCTGTTATGGTGACCTGTGCCAGTGGCGATGTGATTGAAGTGAATTATGTCCTGACGGCCGAGGGTGCGGAGAAGGTGACCATGCTGGGTCCGGCCGCCCATGTGTTTTCGGGCATGCTGGACTATCCGTGAAACTCGCCACCTTCAATGTGAATTCGATCCGGTCCCGGATGGGAATTCTTCTGGATTGGTTGGCCGTAAACAAACCGGATGTGGTGTGTCTCCAGGAAACCAAGGTGGTGGATGCAGATTTTCCTCTCGAGCCAATTCGTGAGGCGGGTTACCATGCCGCCTACTGCGGGCAGAAATCCTACAATGGGGTTGCGATTCTTTCCTTGATTGAACCCACCGGGGTCCGGTTCGGGCTGGATGACGGCGGGCCTGCGGATGAGACGAGGCTGGTCTGCGCGACGGTGGGGCCGATTCATGTGGTGAACACCTATATTCCGCAGGGGCGGGATATCGAACACGAGATGTACCGGTATAAGATCGACTGGTTTGCGCGGTTGACGAAGTATTTTGACCGGCACTTTACGCCCCGGCAGCCGGTGGTGTGGGCGGGGGATTTTAATATCGCCCCGGCAGCCATGGATATTCATAATGCCAGCCAGCAGGCGGATCATGTGTGTTATCATGTGGATGTCCGAACGGCTTTTGCGAAGACGGTGGAGTGGGGCTTTGTGGATGTGTTTCGTAAACATCATCCCGAACCCGGCCAGTATACATTCTTTGATTACCGGCAAAAAGATTCCGTGGAGCGGAATCGGGGATGGCGGGTGGATCACATCATGGCTACCCGCTCCCTCGCGGCGAAGTCGACGGGCGCGGCGATAGATATGACGCCACGCCGGGCGGAGAAGCCATCGGATCATACGGTGCTGATGGCCGAGTTTGATGTCTGAGCATCCGGAGGTTATTATGAACGGTTCATTTGAGTGGACACTGGGTCTCCGTTTCCTCGTGGCGCTGGCTCTTGGGTTTCTGATCGGACTGGAACGGGAAACGGGACGCAAGGCGGGTTCCAAGTTTTTCTTTGGCGGGGTTCGAACGTTTCCCATTGTCAGCCTGTTCGGATTTGCCTGTGCCTGGTTATATGGCAACGGGGTAACGCTCCTGTTGCCGGTGGGGTTGCTGGCGGTAACGGCCCTGGCCGGGGTGGCTTATTTTGAAAAAATAAAGGCCGGCCGGCTGGGCGCCACGAGTGAAGTGTCGGTATTGTTGACCTATGTGATCGGGGTGATGGCGTTTATGGCGGATGTCCGCCTGCCCATCGCGCTGGCGGTGATCAATACGATTTTGCTGTCTGAAAAATCGGTTCTGGAAAGCTATGTGGAGCGATTGGATCGCACCGAGTTCCTGGCTACGCTTAAGTTTCTCCTGGTGACGGTGGTGATTTATCCCGCCTTGCCGAATGTGAGTTACACGGCCTACGCTCTGAACCCGGCGAAGATCTGGCAGATCGTGGTGCTGGTTTCAGCCATTGGATTTATCGGGTTTATCCTGTCACGAAAAGTGGGACCCAAAGTCGGGGTGCCGTTGTCGGGCTTACTGGGTGGAATCGTATCCAGTACGGCCGTCAGCGTGGCGACGGGCCGGCTGGCCCGGGAAACCCCCGCGCAGGCGGGAGCCGCGCTGCAGGCGACCCTGCTGGCCAGCAGTGTGATGTACATACGGCTGGTTGTTTTGATTGCGGTTTTCGGCGGCGGGGTCTCCATGGGTTTTGACTGGCGGCTTGGGTGCCTCTGTCTGATCGGGCTGATTCTGGCCTTGACTGTCCGCCATGATCGGGATCCGGCGCGAGCGGACGGGGGATTGCCTGCCCCCCAGAATCCGGTTGAGATCCGGGTGGCGTTGTTTTTTGCGATGCTGTTTGTTCTGTTGAAAATTGGAACGGCTCTGGCGAAGGACGCATTCGGGCAGGCCGGGGTCTTGAGCCTCGGGGCATTATCGGGTCTGGCGGATGTCGATCCCTTTGTGCTCTCTGTTGTGCAAGGCGCGCTATCCGGGCCGTTGCTGGTTCAGGCCGTTCTGATGGCTTTGATGGTCAATACGCTGGCGAAGGGGATTTATTTTGCCTCTTTGAGCCGGGGGAACCGGATTGCGTGTTTGTGGCGTTACGGGCTTTTGGCGGGGTGCCATGTGCCATTGATGTGGATGTGAGGAAAGAGGTCAGCATGAAGAAATTTATTATCCCGGTTGTGATGGTGGGAGTGTTGTGCGGGCTAACGGGGTGTGTCAGCACGCCGATGCGGCGTATTGAGAAGGAGCCGGGTGTTTTTGCCTCGTTTCCTCCTGAGATTCAGGCCAGGGTTCAAAAAGGTGAAGTGGATATCGGTTTTACCCGGGATATGGCCCGGTTGGCGATGGGGCTTCCTCACCGTGTCCACACCCGGATTACGGAGGCGGGACAGGTTGAAATCTGGATCTATATGGGGAGCCGTTATATCAGCCGTTTTGAACCCATGGATTCGGGGTACTGGTATCGGGATCGCGCCGGGCGGATGCGCCGAGCCTACGATACCGTGTGGGTGGATCGCGGTTACAGCGAGGAATTTCCCACGTTGCGCCTGGAGTTTCTGGATAACAAGGTCAAGGTGATCGAGCGGCTGAAGCGGTGATTTTCAGGATCACGGTCCGGTTCTTCTTTTGATTGTCCGGAGTGGTGTTCGGATAAGGAGGATTGGCTTCTCCAGCGGAAGAGGGGGTGACGCTGGAGGCGGGTAATCCGCCAGACTTAACCAGAACGTTGGCCGCCGCTTTTGCCCGTGCCAGTCCGAGCGCCTTGTTATTGCCGGTTTGGGTTTTTCCACCACTTGCCCGGGAGGAATCCGTATGGCCTTCCACTTCGATCTGGAACCGGTTGCCTTGGGCTTTGATGGCCGTGGCGATGGTTTTCAAATCCTCTCTGGCTTCGCTGGAAAGCTCCATGTTTCGGGTAAAGAGTCCATACGTGAAGGTCACCACCTGGACTGCGTCGCTTTGAGTGACGCGCCAGCGGGATCCTTCCAGAATAGGCCAGGTGACGGACTCGATGGGGCGTGAGATCGGGGGAGGCAAAACGGGTTTGATGGCGGCGACAGGGAGGGCGGGGACAGACAGGGGTGGGGCAGGCGGGACGGCGCTGATGTTCTGACGTGAGGCCTGACCCGAGCCGATAAAGTAGGCAAAAGCGGTGGCGAGAATGCCTGCCGCAAGGGTGCCTGAAAAAAGTATTCTGGGAACCCGTTTGCGACTGAGTTCATCGCGGATATCCTCTACTTCGTCCAGCATACGGCGCAGGTGAGCCAGTTTATCACTCCACTGACTTTCGGAATCGGCGTGTCGTTTTTCTTCCTGAGCCTTCAAGGCATGAGCAGCGGCCGTTTCTTCCCGTGCGGCGGCAAGATCCGACTCCAAGGTCGAGAACCGCGTTTTCAAGATTTGAAGATCCTGTCGAGCCTGATTGCGCGCTGTGATGGCGTTTTGGGTCTGGGCGAGAGCGTTCTCGAGTTCAGCCTGGAGTCCCGTCACATCCGGTTCACTGACAATGGTGTTCAGGAGTCGTTCCTCAGCGGTGGTTTCAGGCAGGGAGACTTCAGGAACGAGGGCTTCCGGCTCCGGGAGTTCGGGTGTCGTGTCGTCGGATTTAAAAAACGGATCCAATTCGAACACATCGTCGTGGGGTTTGTCAGTCATGGGTTTACCTTCTTCTTTAGCCGGTTCGCATCTGCGATTGGGTTTAGATTCCTCTGGAGGCGGGACGCCCTCGTCCCGCTCCTCAGGCGCTTGCATGACAACACCCGGTGGAGTCGGGTTGATCAGCGGGAGTGGAGGGGTTCCATCGGCGCCGGGTCCGACCGGGGGCATGGGTTTGGCCGGCTCGGGAATGGCCGAGAGGAAATCCATTTGCGTGGAATCCTGGTCACTTCTCCGGCTTTTTGATGATGACGGTTTCATGATTTGTGATGAATCGGAACTGTAGCAGATCATTCGCGATGTGAAAACAGGAGAAGATTGATTGTGACGGGTAAGGGGGGAAGGGGTCTCTGTGGGAGGGGCGCTGTGCGCCGCGACAGGGACTAGACAGGCTCCCAGTAGAAGATCGCGGCGCACAGCGCCCCTCCCACAGAGCCTTGAGCAAGCCAGGATTAAGATTCTGGGTCTTATGTTGAGTTCATGTTAAGTTCTTTTCATGTATATTTTGATAGTTGTTGTCTGCGTGATGTTTGGGTGCTTTCCGGCCGGGGCGGCGAATCCTGCTGATGGGATCCGGGTTTATGCCATTGAGCAGGCCAGTTTTGATTATGTTTTCACTGCCATGGCGTCTTCCTCTGCCACGAATCCGGTTCTTTCATTTAATCATCGTAGCGGGCGCACATTCTTTATTCGTCCAGGGGAGCGTCTGGGCGATTATGGGGTCAGTGATTTTCAGCCGGTGACCACCCAGGTATTTAATCCGGCCATTAAAATGAAGCAGGAACGGAAAGCGGGGCGGGTCACCTTGAGCGCGACCAATCAACCGGCCATTGTTCTGGAACTGGGGAAACGCCTTCCGCAGCCGGGCTGGATGGCCTATCTGGTTAATCTGGCCGATGGGAATTGGTGGAGTGTGAAGGAGGGGGATACAGTCATGGCGGGTGCGCAGTCGCTTCGGATTGGTCCCGTAAGCAGCAATTCGGTGATTCTGGTTTCGGCGGGGCGGACGAATGAGGCGCCCGTGATCACGGGCGACGAGGCGAAGCAACTGGCCGCCTTATGGGACTCCCGTGTGAGGAAGCGATCCGGCTCCAAGGCGGAAGAGGAGTTGATGGCGGCGCAGGAGTCAGACAACTCATGGTTGTCGACATCCTCCCAGGTGGACCGCGACTTTCCCGTCACGGCGGGATCAGACGCCGCCCGGAGGTCGGCGTCCACCAGTGGATATCTGGATTATTCTGCAAACGTTAGTATGACGTATCCGTCCCGGACTTTTTTCGGAACGGACTATTCCTGTCCCGTGGAATACACGGTTCTTCCCGGGATCTGGAGTTCATCGGGACATCTCATCCGGCCCACCATGGTTGTTCCCCGGCGGTTTGAAACCCATTCATCAGGCCTTTCGATAGAATACCGGTAAGGAACCCATGAGTCGGGAAAAATGTCCCATCTACGAAATCGAGCCGGCACTGATGAAGGCATCGGCTGGCCAGAACCGCAGGGTGGTGATTCAAGCGCCGACCGGCTCAGGGAAGTCGACCCAGGTGCCCCAGATGCTGGTCGACCGGGGCCTGATTCCTGCCGACAAGCAGGTGATCATCCTTCAGCCGCGACGACTGGCGGCCCGGTTGCTGGCGACGCGGGTGGCGACGGAGCGGGGAGGCTCCATCGGCGGCGAGGTGGGGTATCAGATCCGGTTCGAGGACCGGACGGGGGCCGCCACTCGAATTGTCTTTGTGACCGAGGGGATCCTGCTGCGGCGGCTGATCAGCGATCCCCTGCTCCAGAATGCCGGGGCGATCCTTTTTGACGAATTTCATGAGCGACACCTGTTCGGCGATATTACCCTGGCGCGGGCGCTTCAGCTCCAGAAGACAATCCGCCCCGACCTGATGCTGGTCGTGATGTCGGCCACCTTGGACAGCGCGGCGGTGGAGCAGTACTTGAATCCCTGCACGACGCTCAAGTCGGAAGGCCGGATGTATCCGGTCCGGATGGAGTACCTTGAGCGGTCGGTGGACGCCAATCGCATTCCGGTATGGGAGACGGCGGCTACCGAGACCGCGCAACTGCTCCGGCGTGAGCCGGAGGGGGATGTGCTGGTGTTCATGCCCGGCGCCTATGAGATCAACCGCACGATCCAGGCACTGGGGCTGAGGCCGGAAACAAGAGGATGCGCCCTCCTGCCCCTGCATGGAGAATTATCGCCGCGTGATCAGGATGCTGCAGTGGCCCCGGAGCAACGGCGGAAAATTATTGTATCTACCAATGTGGCGGAAACCTCGCTTACGATCGAGGGGGTTCGGTTGGTGGTGGATAGCGGGCTGGCGCGACTTGCGCGATTTGATCCTTATCGGGGGATTGATACCCTGTGGATTGATAAGGTCAGCCGGGCCTCGACGGATCAGCGCGCGGGCCGCGCCGGCCGCATGGCGCCGGGAGTCTGTCTGCGGTTGTGGACGGAGCGCGAACAGAATGAGCGGCCGCCCCGGGAGGTGGCCGAGATACGGCGGGTTGATCTGGCCGAAACCCTGCTGATGCTCAAGGCCTCGGGGTGTTCGGATGCCAAGGACTTCCCCTGGTTTGAGGCACCTGAGGAGCGAACCCTTGCGCGAGCCGAGACCCTGCTCCGGGATTTGGGTGCTGCGGATGAGCAGTCTGGAATGATCACGGAGACCGGGCGCCGAATGCTGGCGTTTCCGCTTCATCCGCGGTATGCCCGCATGATGCTGGCGGCGGAGGCGGTTGGCCGGGTGCGGAGTGTTGCGCTGATTGCGGCGATGACGCAGGAACGGGGGGTCTTGATCCGGCGGACGGATTCCCGTCAGGAGGAACTTCGCGACCGGCATCTGGGCGAGGAAGGGTTATCGGATTTCTTTATGCTGATGAAGGCCTGGCGTGAGGCGGAGGCTTATGATTATGGCGTGGAGTTCTGTCGGGGCGTGGGAATTCATGCCGGCGCGGCGCGGCAGGCGGGCCGTCTCTACGACATGTTTTGCCGGATTGCCCGCGGGCAGGGGTTGGCGTTGGAATCGGAGATTGTGGCTGATGACGCGGTGCGGCGGTGTGTGCTGGCCGGGTTTGCCGATCAGGTGGCTCGGCGGCTGGATGGGGGAACGTTTCGCTGCGAGCTTGTTCATGGCCGTCGCGGTGTATTGGAACGGAACAGCGTGGTAAGGCAGAGCCCGTTTGTGGTCGCGGCGGAAGTGCGCGAGGTTGAGGCGGGCGGGGGTAAAGGCGATATGGATGTGTTGCTGTCGCTGGTCACGGCGGTCGAGCCCGGCTGGCTTGAGGAACTGTTTCCCGGCTCGGTGCGGGAGGAGCAACGCGTTCGGTTCGACGAGTCCCGGCGCGTGATTGCCGAGCGAGGCCGATATTACCACGATCTGGTGCTGGAGATGAAGCGGGGCGGGAATCCTTCCGAGGCGGAGGCCGCGCGACTTCTGGCAGACGAGGTGGAGGCCGGGCGCTGCACGCTCAAGCATTGGACGGAAGAGGTGGAGCAGTGGATTTTGCGGGTGAATCTTCTAAAAAAATGGTGTCCGGATCTGGATTTTCCCGGGATTGAAGCCGAGGATCGGCGCTTGATGCTGGAGGAAATTTGCCACGGCGCCTTCAGCATCAAGGAGGTTAAGGATCGTCCGGTGTTTCCGGTGGTGAAAGCCTGGCTCGATGGGCGCCGGCAATCGGTTCTGGATAAGCAGTTGCCCGAGCGACTTGAACTGCCCGGTGGGCGCAAGGTCAAGGTGGTCTATTCAGAAACCAATCCTCCGATGGTGGCGGCGCGGATTCAGGATCTTTACGGGGTGGAGGACAGCCTTCGGATCGCGATGGGGCGGCAGGTTCTGACGATCCAGGTACTGGCGCCCAATTACCGGCCGGTACAAGTCACGTCCGACCTTACCACTTTCTGGCGCGAGGGCTATCCCAAGGCGAAGAAGGAACTCCAGCGAAAGTACCCCCGGCACCAGTGGCGGTAACGGGAAGAGAAGAAATTTGAACAGAAGTCGCGAAGCTCGCAAAGGCGGCACGCGGCGAGTACGCCGCCTGCCGCATGGGGGTGTTAGAAATCTATGACTTCTATGTCAGCCCCTCGCAAAACCATTCGAGAAATTCCTTCTTTCAGTAGTCTCGTGTGAAAATTAATCAACAGTCCTACAGGAGCGTCCATTAATTTCATGTAGGAGAGAAGTTGCGCCTTGTGTACAGGAAGAACGCATTCGACAGCCTTGATTTCAATAATCAGGCAACAATCAATGATCGCGTCGAGTCGCAATCCCCGATCAAGTGTCATTCCCTTGTATTCGAGAGGAACAATTACCTGATGGGCAGATGGAATTTTTTTCAATTCAAATTCGCGCATTAAACATTTTTCATAAACTTCTTCAAGAAGCCCCGGGCCTTTATGCCGGTGAACCTCAATGGCTGCTCCAATCACCCTCTCGCTCCATTGGTTTGCCCTGGTATAATCCTTGTGCATAAAGTGAATTAAAGCAAAATCAAAATCTACAGTCAACTAGTATATAACAGTTAGATAACAAGAGAGCTGATTTTGGGGAATTTGAACAGAAGTCGTGAAGCTTGCAAAGGTTAAATGTGGCGTTTGCTTGAAGAATCGAAGGCTTGTCGCCTCCTGCCGAGGGGCGGTGCGGGATTTTTATTTCTGGTACTCCGGAAATACAAATCCCGCACCATTTACACGGGATCAGCCTCTTCCCTTTGCGTTCTTTGCGACTTCCATGAGAAGGCTATGTCAAGCGTCCGCTGTGGCGGACACCAATCAAGAACTCCCG
>CAMDCX010000030.1 GCA_945890715.1 PVC group bacterium
CCCCGGCAGGCCAGATTGAAATAGGAGTGATGCGTCAGATTAACCACGGTATCCTTGTCCGATACCGCCGTATATTCAAGCACCAGCGCATTGTCCTCGGTAAGCGTGTAGACGGCGGTCACGGACAACATCCCCGGATAGCCTTCCTCGCCATCCTTGCTCACATAATTAAGCCCCAAGGCAGGGCCACTGGAGGTCATCTTGGTCGTAGCCGCCCACACTACCTTGTCGAACCCCTTGATCCCACCGTGAAGCGCATTGGGGCCGTTATTGGTGGCCAAGGTATACGTCTTTCCATTCAATGCAAATCGACCCTTGGCAATCCGGTTTCCGAATCGGCCGACCAAACAACCAAAATAAGGACTATTCACAAGATAGCCGTCCAGAGTGTCGTACCCCAGAACAACATCCCCCATCGTTCCGGCCCGATCCGGGACCTTCAAGGACAACACGATCCCGCCATAGTTGATAATGCGGGCCTCAACCCCTTGGTTGTTCGTGAGGGTAAAAACATGAACCTCAACACCATCGGGCGTTTTTCCGAACACTTCCGCTTTAATCGTGGCTTGACTCATGCGTTCACCCTGCTTTCTTTCTGGTTTTCCTGAACACTTGATACCGGACACTCGAATCATTCTTCCCAGCGCGCAGACCACGCCAGCGCCCGCCTCAAAACAACCTCTTCAGTTTTGACACGACCTCTCACCTTTTCCAGCCGTGTTTCGTAAGCCGCCATAACGCGCCGGGCATCCTGCCCCATTTCCGCCCCCGAAAACAATTCGCCATGGACACCCCGGAAATCAAGATGGAACTGAACGCCCCCCTCCGTGATGGAGCCGCCAAGATCCTGATTGGTCAGCAAAAGTCTGTTTGCACCTTCATCGTTCCGTCCACACTGGTCAAGATACCAGGTGGGTGACATTGTCAGCGTATCCACGCGAAGAAATCGCAAAATCCGTTTTTCCGCCTCAAACAGATCCACAATATCCTCAAGTGGAACTGAAAACGCCCGCAAAATGATAATGGTTTCCAAAAAAACCCGGTAGGAATGAGAATACCCTTCGTTATCCTTCAGGAGGGTCAACCCGAATTTGGCTTGAAGACTACGGATAAAATGCGGCGAACGTCCCATTTTCCGGCATAACTGGGAAAACGAATATCGCTCCAGCCCGTTCTCAGCGCCGATTCCGCCCGACTTGATGTCTGCTATTTCCGGCATGCCGCGATATCCTTTTTCAGGGTGTTTTCCCGATAGTCATCCTCGTCCCACGCCTGAGTGGAAAGCAGTTTTCTACGACGAAGCTTCAGGCAATAGGCACTCGCCTCCAACCAGGCGCCGCCCTCCCCTTCAACCGTCACCTCTTCCCGCTCAAAACGGCCCCCCTGAAACGCATCTATCCGCGCCAGGGACTCCTCGTCCACCTCCAGATAAACCACGCCATCCACAGCGCGGTCGGGAAAGGGAATCATGGCGGACTGCCCTTCGTCCTTGATCATGAACTGAGCATACCCGTGTAGCAATCCAGCCTGGCCAACGAAGGATTTCCCCGTAATCGCCTGGATCAATTCTCTGAACATGAGGGGGCCTGAAACAAACACGTTCATGAGGGCCTGACAAATGCCTTTTCAATGATTTCCAGAAGGATATGAACAACCACCTGGTGGGCTTCCTGGATTCTGGCGGTCGCCGATGCCGGCACAATCACTTCCCAGGTTCCCTGTCCGGCCATCTTCCCCCCGCTATGGCCAAGCAGGCAAAGCGTTTTCAATCCGATTTTCCGAGCGGCTTCAAGAGCCAGAATGATGTTACGGGAATTGCCACTGGTACTAAATAACACCAGAATATCACCCGGCTTTCCCAACCCCTCCACCTGACGGCTGAAAATGGCGTCAAATCCGTAATCATTACCGATGCACGTCAAGGCCGTGGCATCTGCGCAGAGGGCGATTCCAGGCAGGGAAACACGGTCGGCCTCAAAACGGCCGATCAATTCCTCCGCCATGTGAAGAGCCTCGGCGGCACTCCCGCCATTCCCGGCCGTCATCACTTTGTTGCCCGCCTTAAGCGCCGCCACAAGGCCATCCGCCGCTGCGGCAATCACCCCGGCTGACGCCTTAAGGCTTTCAAGGGCGGTAATACTATCGGCCACACTTTGCCTGATTTTATTTTCATTACTCATTATGACACTCCAGTCCGTGTTTTATAAAAGATTCGCCCGGATTATGCCAGCCCGCTCTTGTGATCAGTCCTTCGGACCTTCAATTCTGTAATACTTATTCATGCCCATCGGGAAATCATGGGGCTTGTAGTTTCCTAGCCAGGACTGCCGCAGCACCACCGTCATTGAGTGATGAAGAAACAGCCACGGACAGTCCTCCCTGACGATCTGTTCCATGCCGGCATACACAGAACGCTTTTCCGAGCCCTCCGGTAAAGTCCCGGCCTTCTCATACAGCCGGTCAAATGCCTCATTCCTGTAGTTGCACCGGTTGGCGCCGGGGGTTCCGTTGGGCCCGTAAAACAATTGAAGAAAATTCTCCGGATCCGGATAATCCGCCATCCAGGTCAGAAAAAACAACTGGGCGCGCCGCTGTTCAATTTTCTTCAGGAAAGCGGGCCAGTTGTTGAAACTGGGAAGCAGCACAATTCCAATCTGATCCATGAACGAAGCCAGTACTTCCGCCATCTCCCGGGTTTCAGAATCACCTGCTCCCAGCTCCAACGTCAACTCCAGTCGCCGTCCGGTTTGAGGATCCTTACCCCGGGGATATCCCGCCTCTTTCAGAAGCGCGCGGGCCCGGCTCAGATTGAAGGGGAACATACTCTGCGACTGATCCGCCACCGCCATGGCAGGCGGAATCGGACCCACCGCAGGAGTCACCCGTCCATTCTGGAACCGCACCCAGCGATCCCGGTCAAACGCCGCCATCATGGCTTGTCTCAGCAGGCGGTTCTTCCCCAACACGGGATCCTCCATATTGAATCCGATATAGGCCGTATCCAGCGACGGAATCGCCTCCATCACAATCCCCTGATCCGCCATCGATTGACACAGCGTCCGTTCCGGCGTAACCACGGCATCCCAGTTGTCGCGGGTCAAGGTAGTCACATCCAGCTTTCCAGCCAGAAACATCAGCCATCGGGTGGAGGGATCGGTGACGACATAGTGCACAATCCGATCAATCAACGGAAGGGGCTTCCCGGCATCAGACAACAATCCCTCCGCCTGGTCTTCTACCCCACCCCTGTCAGGATAACGCTCCGTCCGCCCGGTCTCCCTCCATTTCGGGTTTCGCACAAATTCGAGTCGGTAATTGTGGACATGCGATTTGAGGCTATAGGGCCCCGTTCCAACGGGATGCGAAACGAAATCATTCCCGTAATACGCCACAGCCTCGCGGGGAACCGCATAGGCGTAATTCATCGTGAGAATCCAGAGCAGTGCGGGAAACGGTCGCTTGAGGCAGATCTTGAGTGTATACCGGCCAGAGGACTCCAATCCAGCTACCCGCGCCTCATAATCCGTGACCCCCGTCGCTGAACGATCCCGAAACTCATCCAGACCCACAATCCGGTCACGAAAGGCCCAGTAGCCCGTGGATCCGACCTTGAGATCAGCCACCCGCTTGATTCCATAGATAAAGTCATCCGCACACAATTCCCTCCCTTTCCCGCCTGTTTTCGTAAAACAGGGGTCATCCTGGAAAAAAATTCCGCGTCGAATCTGAAAGGTATAGACCTTTCCATCCGTCGACACCTTCGGCAGGCCTTCGGCCAAACAAGGCTCCACATGATAGGGCCGATCCAGATAACTGTATTGAAGCAGTCCCTCGTAAATTTTACTAAGAGCCTGAAGGGAAGCGAGATCCATGGCCTTGGCCGGATCGAATCCGGAAATTCGCCCGGTCTCCGCCGTAAAAACAGATTCGGCCGAAACCCGTGAAATTCCGGTTCCACACACCAAAAGAAAAAGGATCCACCCTGAATGAATCCAGAGCAGACCCTTTATTGTTCGTCTCATTATAATCGAACTCTCAACATTGACGTTTCAACGTTGAACGTTCACGGGGCATTCTCCTCAACTCAGGGAGCGACGGGTGCCTGAACCGGGGCGCCAGCAGGCGCAGGCATCGCGGGCAAACCGCCCATGGGGCCGGGCTGAGCAGGCGCAGAACGCTCCTGGGGAAGCTGATCCGTCACGGATCCACTGGTAATTTTCCCTGAGGCGATATAACCCAGGATCAGCGTATCCACCAGAAAGATCACGGCCAACCCGATCGTGATTTTGGTCAACACATTGCCCGCCCGGGATCCGAAAAGCGTTTCCCCCACCCCGGCACCAAAAGCCAGTCCCAATCCCTCATCCTTGGTTTTCTGCAACAGGATGATGGCGACCAGAAGCACCGCCGTAACGATTTCGATAAAAACCAACAACCCATGAATAAAACTCATGACTCACCTTCCTGTCGCTTAAACGAACCGTTTTAGACGGCCGCATCCACAATCGCCAAAAATGACGCCGCATCCAATGCCGCGCCGCCGATCAAGCCGCCGTCAATATCCGGCTGCGCCATCAATTCCTTCGCGTTGGCCGGTTTCATACTGCCACCATACTGAATGCGAACCGCCTGCGCCGCACCGGGATTGCACATCTTGGAAAGCACCTTGCGAATCAGGGCGTGAACCTCCTGCGCCTGCGCAGGTGACGCAGTGCGCCCCGTCCCGATCGCCCATACGGGTTCGTAGGCCACCACAATACGACGGAAACTGGTTTCATCAAGACCCGCCAGACTTTTCGTCACCTGCGTGGTCACCACATCCTCAGTCTTGTTGGCTTCGCGCTCCTCCAAGGTTTCGCCCACACACACAATGGGTGTCAGGTTGGCGGTCAGCGCCACCTTGACCTTGCGGTTCACGCCGGCATCCGTCTCGCCAAAAAACTGCCGACGCTCACTATGCCCGAGAATCACATACTGGCAACCGGTATCACGGAGCATGTCGGCGGAGATTTCCCCCGTAAAGGCTCCGTCCTTCTCCCAGTGCATGTTCTGGGAGCCCAGCTTCACCTGAGATCCAGCCACCACATCCCCCACCGACTTCAGCGCGGTAAAGGTGGGACACACCACTACTTCAACATCAGTCCGATCCGCCACTTTAGCCTTCAAGGCCGACGCCAATTCAACGGCATCCCCGATCAACTTGTTCATCTTCCAATTGCCAGCAATGATTTTTTTACGCATGGTATAAAATAATAGGGGTTAATGATTAATAGATTACTTATCGCTCAGGGCCGCCACACCCGGCAACACCTTGCCCTCGAGCAACTCGAGACTGGCACCGCCACCGGTGGAACAATGGGTCACTTTATCCACCACCTTGAACTTCTTGGCCGCCGTGGCGGTATCGCCGCCGCCAACTACCGAAACCGCGCCCGCCGCAGTAACCTTGGCAATGGCATCGGCCATAACCTTGGTTCCGGCATCAAATCGCGGATCCTCAAACACCCCCGCCGGACCATTCCAGATAAGGGTCTTGGCACGGGCGATGACTTCAGCGAACAGCACATTCGATTTCGGCCCGACATCGAGACCCAGCCAACCGACGGGAATGCCAGACTGATCATCAGCCGACTTCACCGCAACCTCCATGGAGGCATCCTTGGGGAATTTATCCCCGCAAACATAGTCCACCGGGAGATGAATCTTGACGCCCTTGGCTTTCGCCTTGGCCATGATATCATTGACCATCTTGGCACCCTCGGGATCGAACAGACTGGCCCCGATTTCCATATTGAGAAGCACCTTTTTGAAGGTAAAGGCCATAGCGCCGCCGATAATGATCTCGTCAGCCTTCTCGATCAGGTTGTTGATCAGGGGAATCTTGTCCGAAATCTTGGCCCCGCCGAGAATGGCCAGCAAGGGCCGCTTCGGATTGTCAATCACCTTGGCAAACGCCTCCAACTCAGCTCCCATCAGGAACCCGGAAACCTTTTCAGGAAGGTTCACCCCCACCATCGAGGAATGGGCACGATGAGCCGTTCCGAAGGCGTCATTCACATATACATCCCCCAGCTTGCTCAAACTGGCACGGAAAGCTTCTACGGCTTTGGGGTCAGCCTTGGTCGAGGTGCCGTCTTCATTCTTGACCTTGCCTTCTTCCTCAATATGGAAGCGCAAGTTCTCAAGCAGGATGACATCACCCGGCTTCATCACCGTGGATGCGCAAGCGGCCTCGACTTTGGAGCCGACGCAATCATCCAAAAACGTGACCGGCTTATTCAAAAGTTTGGCAAGCGACTCGGCCACCGGCTTCAGGGAAAATTTGGCAATCACTTTTCCGTCAGGCCGACCCAGATGGCTCATCAACACCACGGAGCCACCCTGATCCAGAACATACTTGATGGTCGGCAGGGCCGCCTCAATACGCTTGGTGTTGGTGATGGCACCGGTAACCTTATCCTGCGGCACGTTGAAGTCCACGCGCATGATCACGCGCTTACCCTTCATGTTCACATCGCGTACTGTTTTTTTGCTCATGTCACCATCTCCTTACAAAAAAGAAGTTTGAACAAAAGCCGCAAAGCACGCAAAGAAGAATTCTTTTTACCGCCTCCGGCGGCAAAAACAAACACCTTCGCGGTCTTTGCGACTTCTGTTCGAATTATTCTTCTACACAACCTTACTTCACGCCGTCGGCTTTGGCCATGAAACGGATCAAATCCACGACGCGATTGGAATAACCCCACTCGTTATCGTACCAGCTCACAACCTTGAAGAAGCGTTTCTCGCCCTTCAGATTGTTCTGCAGCGTGGCCAGGGAGTCATAGATCGAAGAACGGGGATCATGAATGAAGTCGGTCGAAACCAACTCTTCCGTCGCCACGCCCAGGATATCCTTGAGATAACTACCAGCCGCCTTCTTCAGCGCCGCGTCGATTTCCTCGATCGAGGTATCCTTCGTGGTGCGGAACGTCAGGTCAACCACGGAGACATCCGGTGTCGGAACGCGGAAGGCCATCCCGGTCAGCTTGCCCTTGGTGGCGGGAAGCACTTCACCCACGGCCTTCGCGGCGCCAGTGGTGGAGGGAATGATGTTCTGGGCCGCCGCACGACCGCCGCGCCAGTCCTTCTTGGACGGGCCATCAACGGTCTTCTGCGTCGCCGTATAGGCGTGGATGGTGGTCATCAGGCCGGTCTCGATACCGAACCCTTCCTTCAACAGCACATGAACCACGGGGGCCAGGCAGTTGGTGGTGCAGGAGGCGTTAGACACAAGAGCGTGCTTCGCGCTGTCGTATTCCTGCTCATTGACACCCATGACGATGGTCTTCACATCGCCTTTGCCCGGCGCGGAAATAATCACCTTCTTGGCGCCTGCGGCGAGATGCCCCTTGGCCTTCTCGGAATCCGTGAACAATCCAGTGGATTCAATGACATAGTCCACGCCCAAGGCCTTCCAGGGAAGGGCGTCTGGGGTCTTCGTGGCCATGACGCACTTGATCTTGTTGCCATTGACGATCAGCGTATCGGCTTCCGTCGCAGCGGGATTGCTCTTCTCGGTCGCCACGGTGTGCTTGAACCGGCCATGAACCGAGTCATACTTCATCTGGTAGGCGAAATAATCGGCATCCGTCGAGACATCCACGACAGCCACCACGTCAATTGCCTTGCCCAATAAACCCTGGTCGCAAATGGCTTGAAACGCCATGCGTCCAATACGCCCGAACCCATTAATACCTACTTTGATCGACATCTCTACTGACTCCTTCTTATTGGTTATGTTTTAAAATTGTGCCGGAAAAGACCCCAACACAAACTACGCTGACTGAACGGGGAGGAGACAATACCGAACCACCCTTCCTGCGTCAACAGCACTTTTCAGGGAGCGCGATTCCCGGGCACGGTCAGAACCCGGAGGATTTGGGGGCTGACAGGCTTCTGAGCGTGTGATATTTTGACTTAGTTGTGAGCGAAGGAATATTTCTGAAAGAAAATCAACGATGCTCAGTATAAACCCATTTCAATTCAATTCTGACCAACCGCCGCCCGCCACGACAGACACTCCATGAATCCCGTGATTTTGAAACCGACCTGCCGGGATCCCGGTGCCGCACTCCGGAACGAGTGGCTGGAGACAAATGGGCTGGGCGGCTACGCCTCCAGCACGATCCTCCATTGCAATACCCGTAAATATCATGGACTTCTGGTGGCCGCCCTCGCGGAACCCGCCGGGCGGTTTACACTTCTTTCAAAATTCGAGGAGACCCTTATCACACGAAAGGGTGAAATTCCCTTGTCCTGCAACCTCTACCCCGGGGTGATCCATCCTGACGGATACCGGCACCTTCATGAATTCCGGATGGAGGAGGGCCCTGTGTCCATTTATCAGGCCGGGGACATTACCGTGAGCAAAAGCATTCTGATGATTCAGGGCGAAAATACCGTCCTAGTCCGCTATCATCTCATGCAAGGCTCTTCCCCTCTCACACTCCGCATCAATCCCCTGCTCGCCTTCCGGCGTCATCACGAATTGAAGCAGGAAGACGCCTATTTAAACCCCGCCCTCTCGTCACTTTTCAACGGGTTCCAGATCACACCCTACCAAGGGCTTCCCACGCTCTTCATCCAGGCCAGCCGGAAGCCTGCCTTTCATGCCGATCCGAACTGGTATCGTAACTTTGAGTATTCGGCGGAAGCGGAACGGGGCTACGACCACCATGAAGACTGCTTCTGTCCAGGTCGACTGGAAATCCGTTTAAGCCCCGGCGAGGAAGTCATCGTCTCTGCCGCCTTGACGGAAAAAGCCGATCTCGCCGACGCGTGGGAGAGGGAAATGAGTCTCCGGCAATCCCATGCTCGCCATGCGGAATCGGTTGCCCAAGCCGCCGGCAACAACGATTTCACAGCGCCCCTTCCCGCTCTGATCCGAAGCGGGCGCCACTTCCCGATCCGCACCCCAGGCACCGGACGCGCCACCATCATCGCCGGCTATCCGTGGTTCGACGACTGGGGCCGCGACACTCTTATCAGTTTGCCCGGCCTGACTTTCTACTCCGGTCGACTGGAGTTGGGAGCCGAAATTCTCAAGGCCGTGGCTCCGCATGAGCGCGACGGACTCATTCCGAACTGTTTCGCCGCAGATCCAGCCCACCATGCTTATAATTCCGTCGACGCCTCACTTCTGTATTTCTGGGCCGTCCAGCAATTCCTTGAGTGCACCGGTGACCGTGAAACCGTACGCCTCCATCTCTGGCCGGTCTTAAAACGGATTCTTGAAAAATTCATGGCCGGAACACGGTTCGACACCTCTATGGCGTCCAACGGCCTGCTTCATGCGGGCAACCGGCACACCCAACTCACCTGGATGGATGCCACCTCGTACGGCGAACCCGTTACACCCCGTCACGGATTCGCCGTTGACCTGAACGCGCTGTGGTACAATGCCATTCGATTCGCCGACGAGTTTGCGAACAGTCTCGGAGAAACCCTTCCCTGGCCAGCGGATCTTGCCAGTCGGATTCGGAAAGCCTTCTGCAACACCTTCTGGATTCAGGAGGCGGGGTATTTGGGCGATTCTTTTTCAGAGGGAACCCTTGACCGGTCAATCCGACCTAATCAGATTTTTGCCGTCTCCCTCCCCTTTTCTCCCCTCACAAAGACGCACCAGAAGCGGGTCGTCGAGATGGTGAGGCGCGAGCTATTCACTCCGTTCGGCTTGCGCACACTCTCTCCTCGTGACCCGGCCTATCGGGGCCGTTATGAAGGCGACCAGCCAACCCGTGACGCGGCCTACCACCAGGGGACAGTCTGGCCCTGGCTTCTGGGTCCGTTTGGCGAGGCGGTTCTGCGAGTGGCCGAGGACAAGAAAGCCGCCGCCCGCGATCTGGCCGGAGCGCTCCGCCCCCTTCTCGAATACAGCCTGACCGGCCCGGGCCTGATCAATGTTCCTGAAATATTTGACGGAGAGGTCCCGCAACGCCCCAACGGGTGCCCAGCCCAGGCTTGGAGTAGTGCCGAACTGATCCGACTCTTTACGCTTTTCGCGCGAACCCTTTCCGATTAGTATCCCCCCCTGTATTACAACCCATGGAGAATCACGTCATGAAAGTAGCTGACATAAAAGAGATCGCAAAGAAACTTGGCATCAACCCTGGAAAATTAAAAAAAGGGGAACTCATTCTCACGATTCAGAAGGCGGAACGGAATACCCCCTGTTTCGGAACCGGCACGGAAGCCTGCCCGTACACCACCTGCTGCTGGCGCGAAGACTGCATCGCATGAGGATTCTTTAACTCATGCGAATTCTCATGTTCGGCTGGGAGTTCCCCCCGCATATCAGCGGGGGGCTGGGAACGGCGTGTTATGAACTGACACGCACGCTTTCCCGCCACGGCAACACCATCACCTTCGTGGTTCCCCGGGCAAACCAGCCGGCGAGACAATCACCGGTTCATGTGGTGGCCGCAGCCGGAGTTCCTCTTCCCTACCCTTCGAGCGTCGAGGAGTTTTTCCAATCTCTGAACCTCAAGACGGCCGATTCCATCCTGCGCCCCTATCTGACTGAGGAGGACTACCCGCTGGCGCTCCGTGCCGCGAGCGGCGACGGAACGAAAAACGAACAACCCAGCGTCATGGCATCCCCAAACCACTATGGAAAAAACCTTATGGCCGAAGTGGCCCGGTACAGCGAAATCGGGGAGGAACTCGCGCTCAAGGAGGAGTTCGACATCATTCACGCCCACGATTGGATGACATTCCTTGCAGCCATCCGGGCCAAGCGTGCAACGGGGAAACCCATGGTGGCTCATATCCATGCGGCGGAGTACGACCGCAGCGGTGACTCCATCAACACGGGAATTTTCGAGATCGAAAAAATGGGTATGGAAGCGGCAGATCATGTCATTGCCGTCAGCCACTACACCCGGAACCTGATTCTCAGTCAATATGGAATCCGCCCTGAAAAAGTCTCGGTTGTTCACAACGCCGTGTCCCGGCACCAGGCAACCCGGGTCTATCACATTCCCCATGACCGCAAAAAAAAGACCGTCCTTTTTCTCGGTCGAATCACCTCCCAGAAGGGCCCGGATTATTTCATCGAGGCGGCGGCGCGAGTGCTTGAAAAGACACCGGACGTGATGTTTGTGATGGCTGGTTCCGGAGATATGCTGCCCCGGATGATTGAGCGCGTCGGGACGCTTCGTCTCGGAACGCACTTCCACTTCACCGGATTTCTCCAAGGGCATGATGTCGAGCGGATGTACGCCATGAGCGACCTTTATGTCATGCCCAGCGTCTCGGAACCGTTCGGTCTTTCGCCCCTGGAAGCCATGATTTACGACGTGCCGGTGATCCTTTCAAAACAGGCGGGGGTCACTGAAATCATGCCTCACGCGCTTACCGTTGATTTCTGGAATGTTGACGACATCGCCAATAAAATACTGGCCGTGCTCAAGTATCCCGCGCTGTCACGGGAACTTCTCCGGAATGGGCGCAAAGCCCTTCGCTCCATACGCTGGGAAGTGGCGGCGGAACGAATTCAACTGATCTACAACAAACTTGCTGTTTGAGGCCCCTATGCCCCCCCTTTGCCTGACCCTTCACCTTCATCAGCCCGCCCACCTGAAGCATTACTCCTTCTTTGACATTGGAAACTCGTCAACCTATGAGGATGAATCCAAAACGGCTGAAGCCGTGAACCACTTTGCGTCCGACTGCGTTCTGCCTGCCACTCGTATCGTGCTGAAAAAATTAAAGGAGTATGGCGGGGATTTTAGAATCGCCTTTTCAATTTCAGGGTGCCTCATCGACCAATTTGAACGGTATCGGCCCGAGGCTCTCGACACGTTCAAGGCATTATCCGGAACGGGACATGTTGAATTTCTCGCGGCACCCTATTACCACTCCCTCGCTTCCGCTTTTTCCATCCAGGAGTTCAGGGAACAAACGCTTCTACACCATTCCCGAATCCTGGCCTTGACCGGCACAGCCCCCACGGCCTTCAGGAACACCGCCCTGATCTACCGGGATGATCTGGCCTGCGAAGTGGAAACCCTCGGGTATCAGGTCATGCTGACCCCGGATAGCGACCGGTTCCCGGGAAAGCGAAACGATTACGGCGTTTACCGGCCTGCACACGACTCCACCCTGAAGCTGCTGGTCAATCACGGCCGCCTCTCGGACGACATAACCCGCCGGGTTACTCATTCCGACTCTCTCGAGACTTCCCAGACCTCGCCCGGTTTCGCCCACGGGCTTCATCAGGCTCACCCCGCCCGAGGCCACATCACCTCTCTGTCCCTTGATCTGGGTGCCTTGGCCCGCCAAAATCCAGACTATTCGGGCCTTTTCCTGTTTCTGAATCAACTTCCCGAAATTGTCCTCCAACACAAAGAAGGCCCCTTCATAACCCCCACTCAGGCCGCATCCCCGCGTTCAGCCTCGTCGCTCTCCTCAAAAGACTTCCTATCCGGGGAGAATTCCGCACACGATCTATCGCCCTGGAAAGGCAACGAAATGCAGCAGGACGCCCTCAACGCCTTATACCTACTGGAACCCCGGGTCAAGGGGAGCCATGATCAGGCGCTCCTGCGAACCTGGCGACTCCTTCAAGCATCCGATTATTTTCTCAGCATGAACACCCTCAGCGAATCTTTCCCCGGTTCGGATCGGCTCACCCTGCTTCGCGACTCTCCCTACGACGCCTATATCAACTACATGAACATCCTGACCGACTTCTCCGAACGCATTCCCAATGTGCGTTGACAAAAAAACCAACACTGTTGACGCCACGGGCGGTGTGAATTAGACTGTCTGGATGAACAAACGAAGTGGTTTGACCTTTGCCGATGTTCTGATTCTGGTTGCCCTTGTCCTGTTGCTGGCCGCCCTGGCGGTTCCCCGGTTTGTAAAAGCACCGGATTATGGCAACGAAGAGGACGAGACGATTGCGGAGACCACCAATACAACCGCCCAGGGCGAGTCACCGGGCACCAAAGCCGCCCCGGAAGTCATTTTCGAAAACACCGATCAAAAAAGTACCCCAGTCAAGCCCTGACACAATCGATCCGGTCAGGATCCAAGCACGGTATTATCAATTAAACGGGTTGACCCGATCCGGATCGCCAACGCGACCAGTACGGCACCCTCCACCCGCTCCACTGGACGTAGCGTTTCATTGTCTACAAATTCGATGTATTCCACCCGGACTGAAGGAACACGGGCCAGACGCTGCGCCAGTTCCGTTCGGAGCGTCTCCACGGTAAGCTCCCCTTCCCTGACACGTTTTTCCACATGATCCAGCGACCGCCGGAGGCAAAGCGCGTCCTGGTGTTCAGCGGGCGTGAGATACCGGTTTCGGGAGCTCATCGCCAATCCATCCCATTCGCGTACAATCGGCCCCGGAATAATGTCCACCGGACAATTGAGATCCCGGATCAACCGCTGAATAACCCGCAATTGCTGCGCGTCTTTTTGACCGAATACCGCGAAATCAGGCATGACAATATTAAGCAACTTGACCACCACCGTTGCCACGCCCGTGAAATGGCCCGGCCGACTGGCCCCGCACAGCCCCTTCGACAAAAGAGTCTCCTCGATCATCACGCTGTGATCCGGCGCATACATTTGTTCGACATCGGGATAAAAAAGAACATCAACCCCGGCGTCCCGACACAACGCCTCGTCACGCTCAACCGGGCGCGGATAACGGAAAAAATCCTCACCGGGCAGGAATTGGATCGGATTGACGAAAATACTCAATACCACGAGATCCGCACGGGCACGAGCCAGCTTGACCAACGATAAATGCCCCTCATGAAGGCACCCCATCGTGGGAACAAATCCTATTAAGCGCCCTGTCCGCTTCTCATCCCGGGCCCGCTGCTGCATTTCCCGTACTGTCCGGAGTATCTCCATGGTCAGTAACGAAGCCGGGTTCGAACGGCATCCAAAAGCGTCTCCGCCCTCACGGGCTTCCGTAAAAGACAATGAATGGAACTGTCTGCAACGATCGCCGTCATCGAGTCGGACGGGTTAAATCCGGTACAGAAAATCACCGGCGGAACAGGCCGACCCTTTTCGGAACAACTCTTTTCAATGCCCGCGAACGTCTCGCGGCCATCCCGTATGGGCATCTGAAGATCCATAATAATGAGGTCAGGCGTGGTTTCCTTGAAAGCGATCATCGCCTCCTCACCATTCGCGGCCTGATCAATGACCGCATCGGGAAATTCAGACTGTACAATCATTCCAAAAAGCTTCCGGATCATTTGCTCGTCATCCACAATCAGAATCCGTCGCCCTCGTTTTCGGGACTCCCCCCCTTGCCTTGCAGGAGGCTGATCCAATTCCTCCCGAACCGCCTTGGCCACGCGTTCGATCGTGAGGGGCTTTCGAAGGAAAATCCCGGCTCCGAGCTCTTGGGCTTTGCCGATGCGACGCGCTGACTTGGCATACCCGGATGTGAGAATGACGCGTTGCTCAGGGATGATTTTTCGAATTTCAGTGAAGGTGGTCAATCCATCCATTCCGCTATCCATGACCATGTCCAAAATAATGAGATCAAAGCATTTCTCGGCCGAACGAAGCCGCGCCAAGCACTCCTCCCCGCTTGCAACTCCCGTTGCCTTGTAGCCGAGAACCTCCAGAAGTTGTATCAACACCTGGACCTGGGGGGCATCATCATCCACCACAAGAACTCGCTCGGTTCCATGCGGGAGATTTCCGGCCCGGGCAGTCTCTCCAGACACCCGCGAAATGGGAATGTAAACCATGAATTTTGCCCCATGTCCGGGCACGGATACCAAATCGATATACCCTTTGTGATCACGAACAATCCCATGAACAATACTCAAGCCGAGTCCGCTTCCACGCTGCTTCGAGGCCCGCTTGGTTGTAAAAAAAGGATCAAAAATCTTGTCGCGGATTTCGTCAGGAACGCCTGGCCCGGTATCCGAAATCGTTACCTTGACATACTCACCCATCTTTACCGCGCTATACACTCCAAAGGGCGTGTCCAGGTACACATTTTCGGTTTTCAAGCTCAGGATCCCAGATCCACTCATGGCATCAAACGCGTTCTGGCAAAGGTTGTCGATAACCCTTCGCATCTGATCCCGTCCTCCCCGGGTCTGAAGAAGATTATCGGCAAGATCATATTCAATGGTAACACCCTTGGGCATGATGGGTTGCAATCCATTGACAACTTGCTCAATGATCTCATTAACACAAAACACTTCGTTTCCGATGCGGCCCCGCCGGGCTAATGCAAGAAGTTGCTGGGTCAGCCGCGACATATCCCCAGCCGTCTTCTCAATAATGGTCAGATATTCACCCACAATGGGGTTTCCCTTGACCTCATTCCTGATGAGTTCCGGGTACGCCAGCATCGGGGTTAACAGGTTATTGAAATCATGGGCAATCTGCCCGGCCACAACGCCTGCCATTTCAAGTCGCTCCGCACGAGCCAGCTTGGCTTCCGTAATCGTGGCCGTCTGAGACGTTTCCTGCCGCTTACCGGCCTCAATCATGACAAGATAGGCCAACCAAACCCCTTCTGCGCCCTGCCCGACATAATTAACAATCACCTCGCATGGAATCACAGCCCCGCTCCGTTGGGAACACAGCGCATCCATCACCAGAGTACGCCCCAGGGAAGCCACCTTGAAAACCAGATCGATGACGGCCTCATCGAGCCTGAGAATCACCTCAGACACGGTCATGGCCTTGAGGACAGAAGAATCCTGATCCAGCAAAAGCAGGGCGGCATCATTCGCATCATGGATCATTCCCTTGGCATCAACCACCAACGTGGGATAAATGCTTCCATGAAAACTGGTGGGGGAATCCGAAATTTCAGAAGTCGAGGTGCCCTCAGGATGGTTGAGGTCACGAACCCCGCCCCCTCCGGGATCCTTGAGTAAATTTAATCGTATTACATTATGCATGCAGGTGAAATCCCCCCCACTATCGTCTTCTAAAATTACCCCCTAAAAAGAGTTCCGTCAAGCGCCCCTTGCCGCAAACAATAGCGTCTTGGCCTGCTGGACGGTGACCTTGAGACTACCTCTATTTTTCAAAACCAGCGCCAGGGCATGATTTCCAATAACTTCACGACGGGCGCCATCGCTCAGAAGCTCGTCAAACGCCCGTATAAGTCCCTCACCGTCAACAACTTGAATTAATCCGATTTTGGCTTTAAATTCATCGGTAATGTCAGCAAAGTTTTCCATGTTCGGGCCTACCACGACGGGTTTTCCGCATGCCGCCGGCTCGATAATGTTCTGACCCCCATGTTGAAGCAAACTTTTCCCAACGAAAATCACGGTGGCGGCGGTATACAGGTGCTTCAGTTCGCCGGTCGTGTCGACAAGAAGCACATCCGGGCACTCCTCGTTATTGTCTGTCCGTCCCTTACTCCGCTGGATAAACCGAAGCCCCCGCCGCTGAATAGCCGTCACCACGTCGTCTCGCCGCTCGGCATGGCGGGGCACCAGAACCAGTTTCAGCCCGGGATAACGCTGACGCGCTTCCACAAAATAATCCAGCAAGGCATCCTCCTCGCCAGGCCAGGTGGATCCACCAAGCAAAATAAGATCGGCAATCGACATCCCTGCCATCCGCAGAATCAGTTCGGCCTGCTCGGAACTTCCCGGAGTCTTAAGCGCCACATCATATTTTGCGCTTCCAGCAGTCAGAACCTTATCCGAGGCCACCCCCAAGGCCAGATAGCGCTGTCGATCACGATCCCCCTGGACACAAAGGCAGTCCACCAGATTCAGAACTGGCGAAAATAGTTTTCGAAAACGCCAATATCCCCGGAAGGAATGATCAGACATGCGTCCATTGATCAAAAGTACGGAACAGGCCGAAGCCTTCGCCTGCCGAATCAGGTTCGGCCAGAACTCACATTCCGTCAGCACCAGCATGCCTGGCCGGATCACATTGAGGACACGGCGGACAACGAACGAAAAATCCAAGGGGAAATAAACCAGAACATCTACTGGATTAAGCGATTTCTCAGCCAAAACACGAGCCGTCGAAGTGTTAACGCTCATTACGAACGCCACCTCCGCCTGATCCCGGCGCCATTCTTCCATGAATTGCAGAGCCACATAAGTTTCACCCACGCTCACGGCATGAATCCAGACGCGCGGGCGCTCCCTGATTTTCGCCTTCAGGGCGGCATCATACAGCCCCACCCGCTGCAAAAACCCCTTCGCATACCCGCCCCGCCGCCACATCCGGAACAGGAAATAGGGCAACATCATCATCAGAATAATGGGGAAACATAAATTGTAGAGAATCCAAATCATACTATTAGGCCCTCGGATGGGCATCATCATAGACTTTTTTGAGTTTTTCAACCGTAACATGGGTGTAGATCTGGGTCGTGGATAAACTGGCATGCCCCAGCAATTCCTGGACACTTCGTAAATCCGCACCCGCATCGAGCATATGGGTGGCGAAGGAATGCCGCAGGGCATGGGGCGAAATATCGGGATTCAGGTTCGCTGTCGCCAGATATTTCTTCAGGAGCCGCTCCACGGAGCGCGTCGTGAGGCGGCCTCCACGCACATTCAGGAAAAGGGATCGGTCACCCGCTCGACGGCGCTCAACTTCAGGCCAGAGAAAATTACGAAGGGTGAGTGAGGCCTTCAGGGCTTTGCAAGCCGGGCGCCCCAGAGCACAAAGCCGCTCTTTTTTGCCTTTCCCTCGAACCTGAACCATCCCGCTCAGCAGATCCACCTGGGGCTCCACAAGCCCGGCGACCTCACTGACACGGCCTCCGGTACTATACAGAGCCTCCAGCATCGCCGCATCCCGGAGGGCACAGTATTCCGCCAGCATCCGTTCCCTTTCTTTTTTGGGTGGATCAGCCTGTTTCCAGAGTGTCAGGGGTGCGGCCAGAAGCCGGGTCACCTCGACCGGAGACAGGAATAACGGAAGTTTCCTGGCCCGCTTGGGCGCCTTCAGTCCGGAAAAAGGATTGAGACCCGTCATGCCCTCCCGTTCCATGAACTTATAGAATGCCCGCAAACTGGACAGCTTCCGGGAGGTCGTGGTGGCCTCACTGCCACGCTTCTGAAAATCCACCAGAAAAGCACGGGCCTTGAAACGATCTGCCGAGACCCAGTTGTACGGAGGCAACGTGTCACCCGACCAGGTGAACCGGACGAATTGCGCAATATCCATCAAGTATCCCGCCACGGTGTGCGGTGAAGCATTCCGCTCATGCGCCAGATGGGCGACAAACTGCGACACG
Source organism: PVC group bacterium (assembly GCA_945890715.1). GTDB lineage: Bacteria > Verrucomicrobiota > Kiritimatiellia > CAIKKV01 > CAITUY01 > JAABPW01. Next base: position 18,263 of record CAMDCX010000030.1, read on the forward strand.
CAGGCATCGTCGGTCATCATGGCCCCGCCTTTGCCAGCCCCGCCCGGCGCGGGGACGCTGGGATTGGGAATAGCCGTAACGTCAGCCGTCGGATTCTGCTTGGGGTTCGGGAGCCGCATATTTTTTCACCATGCGTTTAAGCGCCGATTTCTGGCGCGGGGTCAGGGATTTTCGCTGGGTGTATTGCCGTGACAACGACTCAAAGAAGGTTTTGTCGTCGAAGGTCTTCCCCCCCTTGGCCACCGCCTCTTTCCACTCCGTCACCGTCTTGAGCTGGTTGAGAAGCGCCTCGCACTCGGGATCCTCCACCTGCGGTCCCTGATCAAGGCCCAAGCCGGGTTGTTTCGCCTCAAAATCGGGAATTCGTTCTGAATATTTCAGCACCATCCTGTTCAGAACCTGAAGCTGGGCGGGTGATAATTCACGATTCTGATCGGCCCGACGTTGCAGGGATTCCACAAATGACTTATCGTCGAATTTTCGCCCGCGTCGCTCGGTCGGCGGATCAAACTCAAAGCCCTTGAGCAAAGCCAGTTTGGCAAGCGTTTCAGGGGACGGCGGCTGATCGGGCGTTTCCTCCAGGAGTGCGCCCAGTCCAACAGCCTTCATCGTGTTCTCGACATCCGGGATCTGCTCCCGGTACCGTAACACAATGCGCCCCACGGATTCCATCTGACGCATGGACAGAGGTTTTTCACCCTCCTCAAGCTGTTCCTGGATTGAATCTGTAAATTTCTTGTCGCTATAAGTCCGGCGTCCGCGCTTGGTCTCGGCCCCCCATGCGCTGACATGCGAAAGCGAGGCCAGAATCTGAGCCACCTTGGTGGCGTCAGCGGGCGGGCCTTTAGCCAGAACCATCCATGCCTGAAAACGGGTATAGAAATCGCGAAGCATGGTCGTCCACTCAACCTTGCCTTCCTCGATTTCGTCCAACAATTCCTCCATCCCGGCGGTGAATTTCACTCCGAACAACTCGTCCAGGTGCGTCACTAGAAAGGCATTCACCTTCAAGCCAAGCTCCGTAGGCTGAACGGCCTTCTTCTCCTTCGCAACATAGCGCCGATCGTACAAAGTTCCTATGGTCGAAGCATAAGTACTGGGACGTCCGACGCCGTTTTCTTCCAGCGCCTTGATCAGGGAGGCCTCGCTGAAACGGCCCGGCGGCTGGGTTTCTTTACGCTCCTCAAGCCATTTGATCAGATCAAGCATCTCGCCGATCGCCAACGGGGGGAGCTGGTCAACCTCCGCCTCCTCTTCGGCCCCCTCCTCCTTGTCCGCCTGATCCTTCTCCTTGATTTTCTTCTGCATCCCACTGACCTTCATGTATCCCGGGAATACCACCTGTGAGGCCGTCGCACGAAAAAGATAATCAGGGACATCACCCTGGCTAGTCGTTGTTTCCACTTCAATGGTTTTCTGTTCAATGCGGGCGGGCGCCATCTGGCTGGCAACAAACCGCTGCCAGATCAGGGAATACAGCTTGAACTCATCGGGAGAAAGCTTGCTGGAAAGACTTTCGGGAGTCCGGTTCACCTCGGTGGGTCGGATCGCTTCATGGGCTTCCTGAGCGGCACCCCGGCTCTTGAAGAAATTAGGCTTCTCCGGAAGATACTCAGCCCCATAGTGCCCGCCGATGAACTCACGGCAGGATTTCAAGGCATCCTGCGCGATATTAAAGGAATCGGTACGCATATAGGTGATCAAGCCGGTAGGCCCCTCCCCCAGATCCACGCCCTCGTACAGTTTCTGGGCAATCTTCATGGCCCGGCTTGGGGAAAAATCAAAAACCCGTGATGCCGCCTGCTGAAGACTGCTGGTGATATACGGAGGGAATGTCCGCTTGGTCAGGTCGCGCTTGATAATATCTCGAACCCGCAGGGAACGCCCCTCAAGACCCTTGCGAATTGCCTCCGCCTTTTCAGGCGTCTTGACCTCGGCCTTTTCGCCGCCGATGCGTGCCAGCCGCAAAGCGAAGGGATCGCGGGGCGCGACCTCCTTGCGAACCTCGGCGCCGAACAACCAGAACGGCTCAGGAATGAAACTCCGGATGGCCGCCTCGCGCTCGCACACCAAACGGAGCGCAACCGATTGGACCCGGCCTGCGCTCAATCCGCGGCGAATCTTGCTCCATAGCAGGGGGCTGACCTTGTACCCTACAATTCGATCCAGCACCCGGCGTGCCTGCTGGGCATTCACCAGTTTCTGATTGATCTCCGAGGGATGATCAAAGGCCTCCTTCACCGCACGAGGCGTGATTTCGTTATAGGTTACCCGGAAAAATTGATCCTCGGGCACTTTCCCCTCCAACAATGCCTTGAGATGCCAGGCAATGGCCTCTCCCTCCCGATCCGGATCAGGGGCCAGATAGACGGCATCACACTGCGTGGCGGCTTCGACCAGTTCCTTGACCAGCTTTTTACGCTCCGGCGTGACCTCGTATTGCGGAGTGAAATCCCCCTCCAGATCAACCCCGAGACTGCGGATCGGAAGGTCGCGAATATGCCCCATTGAGGCCTTCACAATAAAGTCGTTCCCCAGGATTTTATTAATGGTCTTGGCCTTGGCCGGAGACTCGACGATTACCAATTTTGTTGCCATGTGACTTTTTCCTTATGATGTCCGCAAGCCGACACGCTGGCCGGATAACATTTTCACAACACGTTTCATTTCCAATCCCAACAAAAGTGCACTGATTTCCGAGGCCTTTCGTCCCGACTGACGGATCAGGGAATCCAGCCCGATTTCCCGCTCGATCGTAATCAGGTCCACCAGAGCCGTTTCGGCCTCAGTCAAGATCGGCCTTCCTGCGGCCACACCGGCTCCCTTCACCGGCATCGGAATCAGGCACCCCAATTCCTCCAGGATATCCTCCACACTCGAAACCAGTTTGGCGCCATTCTTGATCAATTTATGGGGCCCCCGTGAACCAAAGGTATCAATTCGTCCCGGCACAGCAAACACAGTGCGCCCCTGGTCGAGCGCCTGGTGCGCGGTGATCATCGCCCCGCTCGCAACATCGGCCTCCACCACCGTCACGCCCTTGGACATTCCGCTGACAATCCGATTCCGCACAGGGAACGTCGTCTTATCCGGCTGCCGCCCCAGCGGATATTCGGAAATCACCGCCCCCTGTCCGCTGATCTGCTTGGCTAGATCGGCATTTTCAGGAGGGAACAGGCAGTCCAATGCACCTCCCAAAACGGCCACGGTACGCCCTTTCCCCTTAAGCGCCCCGCGATGCGCGGCGGTGTCAATACCCCGGGCCAGTCCACTGATGACCGTCACCCCGCTCTGAGCCAGTTGGGACGCCAACCGCTCGGCCGTCTCCATACCGTAATGCGACGTGCGGCGGGATCCGACGATCGCCACCCCGAGTTCGTCGCGGGATTGAATCGTCCCCTGCACATACAGAGCCAGGGGAGGATCATAAATCTCAAGCAACCGTTTCGGGTACTCCCCATCCAAAGGCGTAACCAACCGGGCGCCCATCGCTCCGGCATTGGCTTCTTCCTGATCGGGATCCAACCCTTCGCGCTGGGAGAGAATCGCCGAAATCATGGAGGAACTGACCCCTGCCACAGACGAAAGAGTGGCCTTGTCGGCCTTCAGAATGGCCTCGACGGAACCCAGGGCGGCGGAGAGGGTTCGGACGGTGACCGGTCCAACACCCTTCATCATATTCAGGACAATATACGCCTGCCTGGAATCCAAAACATCCTCCCTCGTCGCGGTTGGGCAAATAAATGAGCCGGTTAGATATCACATACCCTCTTCGAGCGCAAAGGGAATCCCCCGACACCGGCGGTTCCGAATACAGGGGGAGGGCGGAGCGTGGATTGTTGAGCGATGGCGGGGAGCCGATACAGCGGCAAACGGGTGCGTCCGTGCGCTGATGCGCCGGTTGCCGGGATAGGATGTCAGGGAAGGATCAACGGGAAGGGAGTCGA
>CAMDCX010000031.1 GCA_945890715.1 PVC group bacterium
TACCGGGCCTTGGCGTTCGATTCGCCATTGAATGCCGCCTGCATATTTTCCAGAGTGGATTGTGCGGCTTCCTCCGCCGCATTCAACATCCCGGAGCAAACCAGACATACTGCCGCCACGCCACTTATCACATGAGACTTCTTCATATCAGCCCTGAACCTTTCTTTAATGGGTTCCGACGGCATCATGCGGTCGAAACGTTCGCCATCCTAATCCCAAGGCCTTTCCTTGGCAAACGGGAAGATTAGGCCTGATTGAACTCCGTGCCGAAATAACTGAATTTTCTATTTGCAATTCATAATTAACGGCGTAATCTATTGCTTCTCTATAGAGATAGTAGTGTATATTCAAATGCAAAAGTTTAGGCGGTAATTCATGAAAAAAAGGCACATAGAAGAAACGAAAACGATTCTTCGGGAGGCGCTGGTCGCGCATCACCCGCGCATTGCTATCGCCTCGAGTTTCAGTCCGGAAGACAACGTACTGATTGATCTGGCACTCGGGCTCAACCCCGCCTCCCGCGTTTTTGCGATCGATACAGGTCGACTCAATGAGGAAACCTATGAAACGGCCGAAGCCATTCGACGCCGCTATTCACTCCGCATTGAGTGGGTCTTCCCGAGTGCCGAATCTGTGCAGGCGTTGGAACGGGAAAAAGGATTATTCTCTTTCAAGGAGTCCAGCGCCGCCCGGTATGAATGCTGCGGCATCCGAAAGGTTGAGCCGCTCTCTCGCGCACTCGAGGGCCTCGACGCATGGATCACCGGAAGGCGTCAGGGGCAGGGCATCACGCGCGCTTCCTTGGCCAGCATCGAGACCGATTCTGTCCATGGCGGCATCACCAAATACAATCCGCTGGCTGTGTGGACCGCTGAACACATCAGGGCCTACACTGAAATACACCGCTTGCCGGTCAACCGGCTTGTCGGACAGGGCTATCCGTCCATCGGGTGCGCCCCCTGTACCCGCGCCATTTCATCCGGGGAGGACATTCGCGCCGGACGTTGGTGGTGGGAAAGCCCTGACCACAAGGAGTGCGGCCTGCATTTGAAATAGGAAACCATCATGAACTCATTAGATCGTCTGGAAGCCCATAGTGTACATATATTAAGGGAAGCCTACCGGGAATTCAAAAGTCTGGTCATGCTTTGGTCCATCGGCAAGGACAGCACGGTTTTGTTGTGGTTGGCCCGAAAGGCATTTTTCGGACACGTTCCTTTTCCGTTAATGCATGTCGATACTCATTTCAAGGTGCCGGAAATGATCACTTATCGCGACCAGCTCGCCTTGCAATGGCACCTCGATATGATCGTTGGTGAGAATACCCCTGCGCTTGCCGCCAAGCAGACCTACCCCGATGGCGCCCTCTCTCGCGTCGAGTGCTGCAAGTCCTTGAAAAGTGAGGCGCTCAAGCACTCCCTCGACGGCACCTGGCCCCGAAGACGAATGGATCACACGCTCGGGTGCCTCGTCGATGAGGCCAAGCCGGAGGCGTTTACCGGCGTCATCGTGGGCGTTCGCGCCGACGAGGAAGGCAGTCGATCCAAGGAGCGCACCTTCTCCGCGCGCGACTGCCAGAATGAATGGGATGTCGGCGACCAGCCGCCGGAGCTCTGGAAGCAGTACAAAACCGACTTCGCGCCGGGGACTCACGTTCGCGTTCATCCCCTGCTTGACTGGACGGAACTGAATATCTGGGAGTACATCGACCGGGAATCCATTCCGATTATTCCCTTGTATTTCGATCAGGGCAAAGGGAGGCGCTACCGCTCCCTCGGCTGTTCCCCCTGCACAACACCGGTGGACTCCACTGCTAAAAATGTAACCGATATCATCGCGGAACTTCGTGGCGGAAAATTCGCCAACATTGCCGAACGATCAGGCCGCGAACAGGACAAGGAAGACGGCGGCGGACTGGAAACGTTGCGTCGCGGAGGGTACATGTAACATGAGTAAGACTCATCAGCACGAACAGATCAGTATTGTGATGGCCGGACATGTGGATCACGGCAAGAGTACGGTCATCGGCCGACTTCTGGCCGAAACCGGTGCGCTACCGCAGGGAAAACTGGAACAAATCCGCGCCCAGTGCCGCCGGAATGCCAAACCGTTTGAATATGCGTTCCTTCTGGACGCCCTGAAGGACGAGCAGGCACAGGGCATCACCATTGACGTCGCACGCTGCTTTTTCAAGACAGCCCAACGCCGTTATATCCTGATCGACGCGCCGGGCCACATCGAGTTCCTGAAGAACATGATCACCGGAGCCTCGCGCGCCGAGGCCGCCCTGCTGGTAATCGACGCCAAAGAGGGAATTCGCGAGAACACCAAGCGGCACGGTTACATGATGTCCATGCTCGGCCTGCGCCAGCTCACCGTGCTGGTGAACAAAATGGATCTGGTCAACTATGACGAAGCTGTGTTCGAGCGACTCCGGAAGGACTACACGGAATTCCTGGAGCGCCTGCAGATCCATCCTGTGAGCTTCATCCCGGTCAGCGGCATGCAGGGCGACAATATTGCCGCCGACACCGGCGCCATGCCGTGGTACAAGGGGCCGACGGTGCTGGAACAGATCGATCGGTTCCAGACGAGCCGTTTCCCCGATACGCTACCCTTCCGGCTCCCCGTGCAGGATATCTATAAATTCACGGAGCAGGATGACGACCGCCGTATTGTGGCGGGAACAATCGAGACCGGCTCCATCGCCGTCGGCGATGCCGTCGTCTTCCAGCCGTCTGGAAAGTCCTCGCGGATCCGCTCCATCGAGTATTTCAATGGTCCGGCGAAAATCCGGGCTGCCGCCGGGGAGGCGCCGGGGTTTACCCTCGACACCCAGCTCTACATCAAGCCAGGCGAGTGGATGGTCAGGGCCGACGAGCCCGCTCCTCAGGTCGGGACGCGGCTCAGGGTCAACCTCTTCTGGATGAACCGTGCCCCCATGATCCGCGGGAAAACCTATAAACTCAAACTGGGCGCCCTCCGATCCACTGTAAAGCTCGTGGAGATCCTGGCCGTACTCGATGCCGCGGAGATCGGTGTTGATTCAGCCAAGCAACAGGTCGACCGGCACGATGTGGCCGAGGTGATTCTCGAAACCCCGAAACCCGTGGCTTTCGATCTCATCGGCGACATTGAGCAAACTGGTCGACTGGTGATCGTGGACAACTTTGAAATCGCGGGCGCGGGAATTATCCTGGCCAAGGCCGAGACAGTCGCCACGACAGTGGAAACGCCTCTCCTGCACCCGGTCGGAGCTCACGGCAATACCTCAAAATTCGCAGTGTCAATCATCGCATTGACCGGAGTCGATAATCCGGATTCGCCAGTACTTAAACGCTTAAACAGTCAGAATGCCATTGTCACCATGCGAACCACGGTTGAGGGAGGAGGCGAGCCCGCTTCTCTCGAGACGGTGTTCAAACTGCTGAAACAACAGGGCTTTATTTTGGATTACCAGATTTGAATCCCTGAGGAGCACTCACTATGGAAACCCATATTCGAAGTATCACCAAGTCGCTCACCTGGCGGATTTTTGGTCTTGTATTCACATTCTTAATTGGCTGGCTTGTGACCGGTTCCCTGAAACTGGGCCTCACGCTGGGATTACTCGACTTTTTCTCAAAACTAGGCACATTCTACCTTCACGAACGACTCTGGATGAAAATTCGGTGGGGTCGCCTCGACGGGGCCACTGTGTCGGATCCCGGTGCCGGAATTTGACCGTTATGGAGATACCTCAATGATGACTGAGCCCTGCGCCTTACCCGCCGACCTGTCCCGCGATATTGACGCGTTTGAACGCGATGTGGCCGCCTTTACAAGCGGCGCTCTCTCACCTGTCGACTTCAAACCCAAACACGTACCCTGGGGGATCTATGAGCAGCGCCGGGACGGAGCTTTCATGGTCCGGACCCGGATTTCCGGCGGGCGGCTTCCGGCCTCGCAAGCCAGGGACATTGCCCTCCTGGGGCGCAACCATGGCGCCATACTGCATCTGACCACCCGTGAGAATCTTCAGTTTCACGATGTTGCCATTGCGCAAATCCCGGATTTGATGCGCGCCCTTCAGGCGGTCGGCGTGGCCTGTAAGTTCGGGGGTGGCAACACCCCCCGAAACGTCGTCGCCTGTCCGCACGCCGGAGTCTGTCCTCACGAGGTGTTTGATGTTTCACCCTTCACTCATGCCGTCACCGATCACCTGCTGAAACTTCCCGCATCCCCGCTTCTGCCCCGGAAATTCAAGGCGGCGTTCAGTGGTTGCCCGGCTGACTGTGCCCTGGCGATGGTCACGGATATCGGATTTATTGCCAAGGCTCGCGGTGGCAAGGCGGGTTTTTCCGTATACGGGGGTGGCGGAATGGGGGGTGCCCCGCGTATTGCGGATCGCCTGGCTGACTGGATTCCTGCCGGTGACGCCGTGCGGGCATTCGAGGCGCTCCGCCGGATTTTTGACCGGTTGGGGGATCGGACCAACCGGTCACGGGCTCGACTACGCTTTGTCGCGGCCAAACTCGGGGCCGCGGAATTCGCCGCCCTGTTTAAAAGCGAGTTGGACGCTGTCATACGTGAGGGCATTCCCGCCTGCCCCGCTGGGGTGGCCGTCAACACCGCTCCTCCGAATCAGTCTCCTCCTGACTCACGACTCGACGCGTCTGGCATGACCGTGATTGATCAACGTCAGCCGGGACGGGTGTCGGTATTGCTGCAGCCCCTTCTGGGTCTCCTCGGGTGGCAGACGTTGCTGGGCTTTGCCGACCTAGCCGAACGACTTAGCGCAGAATCCGCCCTGCACCTTACCCCTCGTCAGGAGGTGCTGATCCGGAGTGTTCGTGAGACCGATCTTCCTGAGGTGAGTGCTGCTGTGAACGCACTGAACGCCAGTCTAAATGCGGGCGGTGCGTTGGGCCGGATCGTCGCCTGTACCGGGGCGGCGACATGCCGCCTGGGAATTGTCGATTCCCGGATTCTGGCACGCGCCCTTGCCGGGGCATTGGATCAGGCCGGTATTCCCGGAGAAATTCTGAAGGCCTTCGACATCCGGATCAATGGGTGCCCCAATTGTTGCGGATGGCATCCTGTCGGTGACATCGGCCTGTCCGGGGCCTTGCAGAAACACGACGGACAGATTGTGCCGTCCTATCGGATTCACTTGGGCGCCCGTCGCGGCGAGGGGCAGACACGGTTTGGAGCCCTGATGGGAGTATTACCTGCCAATGCGGTGCCCGGCTATGTCGTCTCGGTGATTCAGGACTACGCCTCAAACCGGACAAGAGGGCAATCTTTCGCTGACTACTTCGACTCGGATGTTTTCCGGAAATCACCATTGCCATCTTTACCCCGGTAAGTCTATTCTTTGTCGTTTTTAGAACGCATTGAACGGGGCAGCGAATGACGGATTTGGAAAACAGATGGGCGGAGATCAATCAGCGGCTTGATGCGGCATGTGCCCGTGCGGGACGCGATCCGGATACCGTTCACGTGATGGCCGTCTCGAAGACCCGGTTGCCTGACGAGATCCGGGATGTGGCCGCGCTGGGCGTCGAGACATTTGGCGAAAACAAAGTTCAGGAAGCCCGCGCCAAAATTCCGCTTTGCCCCGGACGCCTGCATTGGCATCTGATCGGACATCTCCAGTCCAACAAGGCGAGGGAAGCGGTTCAGTTGTTCGAGATGATTCATTCCGTTGATTCCCTCCGGCTTCTGGAGATTCTGGATCGTGCCGCCGGGGAGGAAGGCCGCCAGCTTTCCGTCTGTCTTGAAGTCAATGTGTCCGGCGAGCGGAGTAAATTCGGGATGTCTCCGGAAACCGTTTTGGAGACCCTTCGCAGTGCGGAACGCCTTTTCAAGGTCAAGGTGGTGGGCCTGATGACCATACCGCCAGCGGCGGAAGATCCCGAGGAGGCGCGTCCGTTTTTCAGGGCTCTGCGCGAGCTGCGCGATCGGATTCAGGATCAGACGGGGATCGCTCTGCCTGAGCTTTCCATGGGGATGTCGCAGGATTTCGAGGTTGCGATTGAGGAAGGCGCCACATGGATCCGGGTGGGAACCCTGTTGTTCGGGCCCCGACCCCGAAAGGAGCCGAATGGACTCGATTCCTGAATGGGATGATCCGTCCAAGCCCGCCGTTGTCAAGGCGAAGCCCGGTCCTTCCTCCTCTGCGGGATGCCTGATTATGGCCGCCTTGAGTGTCGCCATTGTTCTGGCCGCCGTGGTGCTCGGGATCCAGACCCGGAGCGGATGCGAGTTGGTTGCCGGTTTTCTGCAGCGTCAGACCGGTCTTGACCTGACCGTCGGAGGCGCATCGATTACCGGGCCGACTGAGGTGTGTTTGACGGATGTCCAGACCAAGCCCACCACCACGCCGCTGGGCAGTTTCAAAGTGCGGGAAATCCGGATCGCTCTGGGTTGGGGCGGGACGTTCGAAATGACGGTATCCGGGGCGCATTTGGAAGTGGTGAAAACCGCCGACGGGTGGGTTCCCGCCGCGTTCGGCAAGATTGCCACCCTGAACGATGTGCGCGAGACCGCGTCGCTTTTTGCCGACGATCCCCGGCTGGTGAAGGTGGATGTCAAGGATAGCGGGATCCTGTGGAGCGGCCCGGATGGCGAGCGGCTCGCCGGTGTTGAGGGATTGGGGTTTGGTATGAGTCCGGTGACCTTGCAGGGGCGGGGTTTGAAACTATTTGAGGTCAGCGCCCGGACGGTACGTCGCGCCGGGGGGGGTAAGGGGCGATCCCTGCAGCGGCTGTGGGTGAGCACGCCGGAGGCTCCCTACAGGGAAGTTGATTATAGCGGGACGTGGGACGGAGTTGAGGCCGGTGTCAGGGACTGGTGGTCGGTTCCCCCGGGGACTGTGAAGCGAGGAGCAGGAAATGAAAAATGAGCGGGCCAGACAATTGACCGGGTCCTTCCGGAACCAGCGTATTCTGGTGGTGGGGGATCTGATGCTGGACAGGTATATTCATGGATCGGTGGAGCGGATTTCTCCCGAAGCGCCGGTTCCGGTGGTTCGTGTGGGACGTGAGCGCCAGGTGCCCGGTGGGGCCGCGAATGTGGCCTGGAATGTGTGTGCGTTCGGGGGGCAGGCCGTTATTGCGGGCGTTGTTGGTAATGATGCGGCGGGGCGCGATTTGGTCTCGCTCATGGAGGGACAGGGGATCAATACCGGTGCTGTGCGCACGGTTGCGGGGATCTACACCACGGTTAAGATGCGGGTGCTGGCTGATCGCCAGCAGGTTGTGCGTATTGACTGGGATCCGGATTCCGAGTTTCCGGGTGCGGATATTGATGCGTTTTGCGAGCGGGTGTCCAAGGAGATCGAGTCCTGTACCGGGGTTGTGATCGAGGATTACAGCAAGGGGATTGTCCGGCAGGAAGTGATGGACGCTGTTTTGTCGGCGGCCCGGAAGAAGGGAATTCCGGTGGGGCTGGATCCCAAGGATAACCTGAATTTAAAGATCAAGGGAATCACCCTGGCGACCCCCAATTACCGGGAAACCCAGGTGTGCGCCGGTCTGCCGGTCAAGACGCCGCCTCCAGGGGATCCCTTAAAGGATCCCTCCTTGCGGAAAGCGGCAGAGATTCTTCTCGCCCTGTGGGAGCCTGAGCAATTGCTGGTGACTCTGGGGCCGAACGGCATGTATCTGGCGTCGAAGGGGGTTGCCCCCCGGGTGATCCAGACCCGGGCGCGAGAGGTGTATGATGTGAGCGGGGCGGGCGACACGGTGATTGCCACCTGTGTGCTGGCTCTGGCCTCCGGCGCCACCTTTGATGAGGCGGCGGTACTGGGCAACAATGCCGCTGGCGTGGTGGTTGGGAAACTGGGTACCGCCACGTGTTCGCCGGAAGAGCTGCTTGCCAGTGTGGAGGCGAATGAGTGTTAGGCGCGAACGCGTTGTGGGGGTGATTCCGGCGCGCTGGGCTTCCACCCGGCTGCCGGGCAAGGCCCTGGTGATGATCTGTGGAAAGCCCCTGATCCAGTGGGTTCTGGAACGAACCCGGCTGGCCACGCGACTGGATGAGATTCTGGTGGCCACGGACGATGAGCGGATCTGTTCGGTGGTGGAAGCCCTGGGCGCAACGGCGGTGATGACGCGCGTGGACCACCCGTCAGGAACCGACCGGGTGGCCGAGGCGGTGGCCGGGCGTGAGGCCGGAGTGGTGATTAATATCCAGGGAGACGAACCGCTCATTGATCCGGGATTGATCAACCGCCTCGCGGAGGTTATGGTACAGGAATCGGAGTGGGATATGGCCACGGCGGCGACCCCGATTCATCATCGCGATGAGTTGGACAAACCGTCGGTCGTGAAAGTGGTTTTCGGGGAACGTGGGCGGGCTTTGTATTTTTCCCGGTCGGTTATTCCGTTTGTTCGCGATACGGCGCCGGTGGGCTTGACGCATTGGCGGCATGTGGGAATTTACGCCTACCGGCGCGGATTTCTTGACCGGTTGGTGAAGTCTCCGCCGTGTGTGCTGGAGATGGCGGAGAAATTGGAACAGTTGCGGGCGCTCCATCTGGGCGGGCGCATGACGGTCGTGGAGACGGATGAGATCGGGCTCGGCGTGGATACGCCGGAGGATGTGATTTTGGCAGAGGCGGCATTGCGAAAAAACGGAATGGTGAGTGTGGCGTCATGAGTAAAACGAAGATTGTGGATGTGGGCGGGGTGAGCGTGGGCGGGAAACGGCCGCTGGTTCTGATCGCGGGTCCCTGTGTGATTGAGAGCCGGGAAGGGTGCCTTGAGATTGCCGGGAAACTGGCCCGCCTGGCAAAATCACAGAAAATTTCACTGATTTTTAAAGCGTCCTATGACAAGGCGAACCGCTCCTCGGCCCGTTCCTATCGCGGTCCCGGTCTGGTGCGCGGACTGGAGATTCTGAAAGAGGTCAAGGATCGGTACGGGATTCCTGTTCTGACCGATATTCACACGGCGGAAGAGGCCGGGCTCGCGGCGAAGGTGGTGGACATCATCCAGATTCCCGCGTTTCTCTGTCGGCAGACTGATCTGGTGGTGGCGGCGGGAAATACCGGCATTCCGGTGAATGTCAAGAAAGCGCAATTCATGGCGCCGGGCGATATGCGTCATGTGATCGACAAGCTTGAATCCACGGGGAACCGTTCCATCATCCTTACGGAACGGGGCGTGTCCTTCGGGTACAACAATCTGGTGGCGGATATGCGCAGTCTGCTGGTGATGCGGGAATTCGGTTATCCGGTGATATTTGACGCGACGCACAGCGTGCAGCGACCGGGTGGTGCCGGAGACCGGACCGGGGGCGACGGGTGCTGGGCGCCTGCGCTGGCGCGGGCGGCGGTGGCCACCGGATGCGACGGAGTGTTTATTGAGACTCATGTGAAGCCCGAGGAGGCGTTGTCTGACAAGGACAACACCATCCCGTTCTCGGCCGTGAGCCAATTGTGGAGAACTCTCGGAAAGATTGATGATGTTGTACGCCTTTCTTAAAACACTCCGGCGGGTGATCCTGGTGATGGGGGTTGTCTGGGCCGGCTGGGGAAACGCACAGTTTTCCAGCATGGGTGAAATCAAGGATTTCAGGGTGCCTGAATTCGACGCCAATGGAGTGTTGAAGTCTGAAATTTACGGGGATGTGGCAAAACCGGTATCCGGCGATCTGATCCGGATCACAGGGCTCCGAATCATCATGTACAAGAACAAGGAGGTGGAGGCGACCCTTACCTCCGAGCATTGTACGGTGAACCGGAAAGACAAGAACGTGTTTTCGAATGCGGATGTGAAGATTGTGCGTGGTAATGTGGTGATCACGGGAAAGGGGTTTCGATGGGGATCCGAAACCCAGCGAATCGAGATTCTGAATGATTTTCACATGGTCATGGTGGGCAACGTTAAAGTGTGGCCCCTGGTGAAGGAGAAAAACTGAAATGAGACGTTTTTACAAAATGGTGGGGACGGGATGTCTGATTGGGGGGCTTGCGGCGCTGAGTCAGGCGGCGGAGCCGGTTGGGGTGACTGCCGGAAGCAATCTGACCGTGGGCAGTGGCAGTAACGAGACGCATGTGGTGGCTCATCGGGCCGACTACGAGATTTCAAAAAACATTCTGGTTCTGGACGGCGATGTGGTGGTTCGCGATCCCCGGGTGACGATCCAGGCCGACCAGATCACGATGGTGATGAACACCAACCGGGAGCCTGAAATGGTGACGGCGGTCGGGCATGTGGTGATTGAACAGGATCTGAATCCCGTTCCGGCGGCTGGCGCGGGGAACGCCGCCCCCAAGGCGCTTGCGGTGAAGGGATTCCGCCGCGCCACCTGCGGGCGTGCCGTTTACGGGGTGCGGTCAGGCGTGACGGTGCTGACGGATAAGCCCGTGATCACCCAGGAGGGCATGACGTTGAACGGGTCGCGCATCATTTACAGCCGGGATCAGGATAAGGTGCATATCGACAACTCCTCGGGTACCTTTGTTCCCGGCGAGGGCCAAAGCGGCATGGGCGACTTGATGAAACCTAAAAAATCCGAGCCAAAATCGAAGGAATGAGGACGCCGTGGAGCCGTTGATCAGAACCGAGGAGTTGGTGAAGGTGTACCGCGGGAAGCCCGTGGTACAGGGCGTGAGCGTCCATGTGCAGGCGGGCGAGATCGTCGGGCTTCTGGGTCCCAATGGCGCGGGCAAGACGACGACGTTTTACATGATTGTGGGCTTGATCAAGCCGACCCGAGGGAAGATTTTTTTCAAGGAGAAGGATATTTCCGGGAAAGCCATGTTTGAGCGGGCCCGGATGGGGATGGGCTATCTGGCGCAGGAACCCTCGATTTTCCGGAAACTCACGGTTGCGGAGAATATCATGGCCATCCTCGAGACCCGGAAAATGTCAGCCCGGCAACGCAAGCAACGACTGGGTGAATTGATGGAGGATCTGGGGATTTCCGGACTGGCCGGCCAGATGGCTTTCACGCTGAGCGGCGGGGAACGCCGCCGCCTTGAAATCGCACGGGCACTGGTGACGGATCCCGCCATGATTCTGCTCGATGAGCCCTTTAGCGGGGTGGATCCCCTGGCGGTGTATGACGTGCAGGAGATTATCAAGAGCCTGAAACAGCGCGGGTTGGGCATTCTGATTACGGATCATAGTGTGAGGGAAACCCTCGCGATTGTGGACCGGGCCTACCTGATTTGCGAAGGTCGGGTTCTGCGGGAGGGAACCCGTGAATTTTTAATTCAGGACGAAGTCAGTCGGGAGTTGTATTTGGGACCCAGATTCAGTATGTGAAGCACAGGAGGAGATAATTATGTCTATTGAAGTTACAGGCAGGCATGTTGATGTGAGCGACAGTATGAGGCATTACGCCGAAAAGCGGCTGGACAAACTGGTGGCCGAGTTTCCGCGCGTGGATAAAGTTCATGCGATTCTTGATATTCAGAAGTTTACCCATATGGCGGAAGTGATCGCGCATGCCGCGCGGCATATCCAGATCGAGGCCAAGGCGACTTCTGAAAATATGTATGCGTCCATCGATGAGGCGGTTGACAAGGTTGAGTCACAACTGCGCAAGACCATTGAAAAGCGCCATGAGCACAAGGGTCATGCCAAGCTTCGTGATTTGGAAAGCACTCCGGAAGAGGGCTGACCATGAGCGAGAGCATGCGGGAGAAGATTGTCGTCACGGTGGATGATTTCCTAAAGGCCGGGCGGGAACGGCTTGAATTGGAAGTGGTGGCGGGCTCGGTCGGGACAAGCCGGAGAATTGATGAACCCGCCATGAACCGGCCCGGGCTTGCCCTGACCGGGTTCTACCAGTATTTCGCGCCCCGTCGCATTCAAATCCTCGGGCATGCTGAAATGGCTTACCTGGCGGTGTTGTCCGCGTCGGAACGATCGGGTCGTCTGGAACAACTGTTCCAGCATCATGTGCCGTGCGTGGTGGTGACCCGGCGGCATCGGGTGCTTCCGGAATTGCTGAAACTGGCGGAGGAATTCCGGACCTGTGTGCTGCGAACCCCGTTGATCACCAAGAATTTCATCAACGGGGCGACTCTGGTGATGGAGAATCTCGTGGCGCCCCGCATGGTCATGCAGGGAACCATGGTGGAGATTTTGGGGGTGGGAGTCCTTCTGGTCGGCAAGGCGGGTGTGGGCAAGAGCGAAACCGCTTTGGCCCTGATCAAGAAGGGGCACTGCCTGGTTTCTGATGATGTCACCTCCTTCCGGGTGGACAATTCCGGCGCGGTGATCGGGGCTCCGGTCGGCGTTACGCGTTACCACATGGAAATTCGCGGCCTCGGTATCATCCATGTGCCCAGCTTGTTCGGCGTTGCCTCGGTTCGCAATGCGAAGAAACTCGACCTTGTGATCAACCTGTGCAGTCCGGAGCTGATCACCCAGGAAGATCGCAGCGGTCAGACGCCGCTAAAACGTAACATTCTCGGCGTGGACGTTCCGAGTATTGAGGTCCCCGTGGCGCCCGGTCGCGATGTCTCCAATATCGTGGAAGTTGCCGCATTGGATCAGATGCTCAAACGATTGGGTCATGATGCCGCCAAGGAATTGGATGAGAAGCTGATTTCGGTTTTATCCGCAGATAAAGAGGGATAATGAGCGCTGGCGCAAAGAAGAGCGGGTCGGCGGAGCGAATCCTGGTTCGCGAGCTGAAGATCCTGAACAAGCTGGGATTGCATGCCCGGCCTGCGGCTCTTTTTGTCAAGGCGGCCTGTCGTTTTGTTTCAGACATCACGGTGGAGCGGGGCGGCAATGAGGTCTCGGGGAAAAGTATCATGGGGCTGATGACCCTTGAGGCCGGGATGGGGTGTGTGCTGAAGATCACCGTTGATGGACCGGATGCCGAGACGGCGATGAATGAGCTTCAAAAGCTGATCGAAAACAAATTTTTCGAAGAAGGCTGAACACCGTGAAACAAAAGGGCGCCGAAGACCAGCCGGAGCATATCCTGCGGGGCGTGGGAGGGTCGCCCGGAATCGTTTTTGCAACGGTTTATCGTGTTCACGCCGAAGACGCTCCGGGACTTGACCGGGTGATCAATCCCGGGGAAATCAGCGGGGAAATTGAGCGCTTCAAAACGGCGGTCAATGAGACCCGCCTCCAGATTGATCAGATCCAGCAAAAAGTCAGGCAGGCCATCAGCCAGGGCGATGCCATTATTTTTGATGTCCATAAAATGGTTCTGGATGACAGCGCTTTCTTTGATGAAACCATCCGGAAAATCGAGCGGGATCGGGTGAATGCCGAAAAGGCGCTGCGAGGGGTGACCCTCCGTTATGGCGAGGTTCTTTCGGCGCTGGAGGATGAATATCTCCGGGAGCGCGCCGCCGATATCAAGGATGTGGCCCGGCGGGTGTTGCGAAACCTGGCGGGAGAAAAAACCCATGCCCTGGACGAGCTTCACGAAAAATGCATTGTCGTGGCCGCCGATCTTTCCCCGTCCGAGACGGCTTCCCTGCAACGGGATCTGGTCCTGGGCTTTGCGACGGATGTGGGAAGCAGCACCTCCCATACGGCCATTATGGCAAGGGCGTTTGGAATTCCCGCCGTGGTCGGCCTGGGCGATGTGACGCATCGGGTTGAAACCGGTGATCAGATTCTCATTGATGGCACCGAGGGGGTCGTCATTCTGAATCCTTCCGTAGCGAGCCTGAACAAATATGAGGCCTTGGCCCGGCAACGGGACAGCATTCAGAGTGGGTTGGCCGGGCTCCGGAATCAGCCTGCGATTACCCGTGATGGTCATCGCGTGGTCTTGTCGGCGAACATTGAGCTTGTGGAGGAAGTCAGCGAAGTCCGGAAGGCCGGAGCGGAGGGGGTGGGGCTGTTCCGTTCGGAATACCTGTATATTGCCAGTAGGACGCTTCCGACTGAGGAGGAACAACTGGCCGCCTATCAGGGAGTGGCCTCCCAGCTGGCGCCTGATCCGGTGATCATTCGCACGGTGGATCTGGGGGGCGATAAATTTGCCTCATCCCTGAATCTGCCTCCGGAAATCAACCCATTTCTGGGATTCCGGGCGATCCGGTTCTGTCTCGCCCAGCCCACGATTTTCAAGACTCAGCTCCGGGCCATTCTCCGGGCGAGTGCCCATGGGAAAGTGCGCATCATGTACCCCATGATCAGCAATGTGGGCGAAGTGATCCGGGCCAATCTGATTCTGGAGGACTGCAAAGGGGAGTTGCGCCGGGAGGCGATTCCGTTTGATGAACACATTGAAGTCGGCGTGATGATTGAGATCCCCTCGGCGGCGATTACGGCCGACATTATTGCCAAACAGGTGTCGTTTTTCAGCATGGGCACCAATGACCTGGTTCAGTACACCCTGGCCGTTGACCGGGTGAATGACCGGGTGGCTCATCTTTATGAACCGACCCATCCTGCCGTATTGAGGCTTATGAAAATGACGATCGAGGCTGGCCATGCCCGCGGGATTTGGGTCGGCGTGTGCGGTCAGATGGCGGGCGACCCCCTGATGACCCATCTGCTGTTGGGGTTGGGGATTGATGAGTTGAGCATGGCTCCAGCCGCCTTGCCTGCCGTGAAGGAAATGATCCGCAGCGTGACCCTGGTTCAGGCCAAACGCCTGGCCGAGGGTGCGCTTCGCGAGGACACCGCCGCCGGGGTTCTGGCGCACTGCCGCGAACTCATGGCCCGGGTGGCTCCCGAAATACTTGAATTGGTAAAATAATCCGGTTATTATTAGACCTTCGCAAATCGTAATAAACAAAAGGGGATATTATGTCAGATCGTTATTTGTTCACATCGGAATCAGTTTCTGAAGGGCATCCCGACAAGGTTGCTGACGGTATTTCGGACGCCATTTTGGACGCCAATCTGGCGCAGGATCCCAAGGCGCGCGTGGCGTGTGAGACGTTGGTGAGTACCGGCCTGGTGGTTGTGGCGGGTGAAATTACGACCAAGGCGATTGTCAACTACGCCGATATCGCCCGTGAAAAGATTCGCAAAATCGGGTACACCGATGCCGCTCTCGGCTTTTCGGCCGATAGTTGTGCCATCATGGTGACCATTGACCGGCAGTCCCCCGATATTTCGCAAGGCGTGACGGCGGGCAAGGGATTGTTCAAGGAGCAGGGCGCTGGCGATCAGGGTATGATGTTCGGGTATGCCTGTGATGAAACCCGTGAACTGATGCCGATGCCGATCATGTTCTCGCACCGCCTTACCCGCACTCTGGCGAAGGTTCGCAAGAGCGGGAAGCTTCCCTTCCTCAGGCCTGACAGCAAGTCTCAGGTGACGATTGCCTATGAGAACGGGCAGCCGGTCCGGGTGGATACCGTGGTGGTTTCTTCCCAGCACAACCCGGAGGTGTCCTACAAAACCTTGAAGGATGCGATTATTGAGGAAGTCGTCAAGAAAGAGCTTCCCGCCCGGCTGTTGAAGAACACCCGGTACCTGATCAACCCGACCGGGCGGTTTGTCATCGGTGGCCCCCACGGGGACAGCGGTTTGACGGGTCGTAAGATTATTGTGGATACCTACGGGGGCATGGGACGTCATGGCGGCGGCGCCTTTTCCGGAAAGGATCCTTCCAAAGTCGATCGCAGCGCGGCCTATATGGCGCGGTATGTCGCGAAGAACATCGTGGCGGCGGGACTGGCCCGGCGTTGCGAGATCCAGCTGGCCTATGCCATCGGGTACGCGGAGCCCGTTTCGGTTCATGTTGACACGTTTGGCACCGGCACGGTGAAGGATTCAGTGATCGTCAAGGCCGTGCGCGAGGTTTTTGGCCTCAAGCCCGCTGAAATCATCAAGCAATTGGATCTGTTGCGGCCGATTTACGAGGCGACATCGTCCTACGGTCATTTCGGCCGTACCGATCATCTCGATTCCTTCACGTGGGAGCGTGTGGACAAGGTGAAGGCACTTCAGGCGGCGATCTGAATTTAAAGAATCAAGCCTAAGGGGAGTTGACTATGGCCACGATGGATATTCAGGAGATCATGAAACTATTGCCGCATCGGTATCCGTTCCTGCTGGTGGATCGGGTGATCGAGTGCGATGAGCAACGGACGATTGTGGCCATCAAAAATGTGACCATGAATGAACCGTATTTTCAGGGTCATTTTCCCGGCGTGCCGGTAATGCCCGGGGTGCTTCAGATTGAAGCCATGGCCCAGACGGGCGGAATTCTCATCAACAAGATCGCCAATGCGGGGGAGCGGGTTCCGTTCTTTATGTCCATTGACAACGCCAAGTTCCGGCGCGTGGTGAAGCCGGGCGACCAGCTTCGTATTGAGATCGAGATCACCACCTTGAAGCCGCGCGTGGCCAAGTTCAAGGGCCGGTGTCTGGTCGATGGCGAAGTGGCGTCGGAGGCCGACCTGATGTGTATGATTACGGACAAAAAGGCGGGTGCATGACCCGGATCCATCCTTCCGCTATTGTTCATGAGGGCGCTCAGCTGGGTGTGGATGTCGAAATTGGCCCCTATAGCATCGTGGGCCCGAACGTCAAAATCGGCGACCGGGCCAAAATCATGCCGCAGGTCTTTTTGGACGGTCATACCACTCTGGGTGCGGAGTGTACGGTGTTCCCGTTTGCCAGCGTCGGGAGCCAGACTCAGGATCTCAAATTCAAAGGAGGCACAACCTTTGTTGAGGTGGGTGCCCGTACGACGATTCGGGAATATGTGACCGTTAATTCGGGCACGGCCGATGGCGAGGTCACCCGCGTGGGGGCTCAGTGTCATATCATGGCGTATTGCCATGTGGCGCATGGGTGCAAGGTGGGCGATCGGGTGATCATGGCGAACGGGGCTTCCCTTTCCGGGGATGTTCTGGTGGAAGATGATGTCGTGATCGGCGGAATGACCGGGATTCATCAGTTCACGCGAATTGGCGGGTTTGCCATGGTGGGCGGTATGGCCAAAATTACCCAGGATGTGCCGCCGTTCATGCTTGTGGATGGCTCGCCTGCCGGAGTCCACGGGATTAATTCCGTCAAGCTGCAGCGGTTGAATGTTCCGGTAGAGACCCAGGCGTTGATCAAGAGGGCGTTCAAGGTGATTTATCGCGACGGGTTGTCCACCCGGCAGGCACTGGAACGGATTCGGGCGGAATTCACGATGGTTCCCGAAATTGAGCGCCTCATCAAATTTATTGAGACCTCGGAGCGGGGCATCATTAAGTGATCGGTCGCCCCACGACGGAGAAAGTCATGGAGACATCACGGCTACGATATAATCTGGGGCGGGGACGGTGGGGCTGGATGGTCCCCGTCATGGGGATCGTGGTAGCGGGATCCGTTTTATCCCCGGCCGTGGAGGACAAGCCGGTGGCGCTTGCCTCGCCGCAGGCGACCCTGAATTTTACCTTCAGTCAGGTGGATGTCCGGACCTTTGTCAAGGTGATCGGCGAAGTGACTGGACGGCGCTTCATTGTGGATGAAGCCGTCAAGGGTCAGGTAACCATTATGGCGCCCCGGGTCCCGGTGGCCGAAGCGTATTCCCTGTTCACCCGGATTCTCGAATCGATCGGCTGTGCCGTTGTGGAAGGCTCTGACGTGAACCGGATCGTGCTGTTGCCAACCCGGGTGATTCCCTCAGCTCCCGTCGTGGGCGAGAACGGCCGGATCTCTGGAAATGGCCTGATTACACGTGTTATCAGGCTCCGGAATACGAATGTGGCCGATTTGCGGAAAGTGTTGGACACCCTGACCGGGCGCGAGAAGGGCGGTTCAGCCGCCATTCTGGAATCGTCCAACCATATCATCCTCACGGATACGGTTGAAAACGTCCTGCGTTTTGAACAAGTGATTGCAGAGATTGACAAGGCGGGTGCGGGCACGACGAGTGAGGTTGTTTTTCTGAAGTTTACGAGTGCGGCGGAATTTGTTCAGCAGTACAACCAGGCCGCCAGTGGCCAGCGCGTGATGATCCGGGAAGGGGTGACGACCCGTAGCGGGAGTGATCTCGTCATGCTTGCCTCCCCGCAATCCAACAGCATCATTATGATTGGCCCGGCGGGGGCGATTGCCGAGGTGAAACGAATCCTGGCCAGTGTGGATGTTGAAACGGCGACCGGGCGAGGGAATCTTCATGCTATTTTTCTGCAGTACCTTTCGGCGGAAGAAGCCGCCAAGAGTTTGAATGCCCTGTTGGAGCGGTCGCTGGGGAAGGATCCCCCCAAAGCCGGTGAACGGCGTCGGCTCTCCGTGGAGGCCAGCCCGGCCAACAATGCCCTGCTGGTCGATGCCTCAACCATGGATTTCCAGATGATCCGGGAGCTGGTCAGCGAATTGGATCGGATCCAGAGCCAGGTGTTGATTGAGGTGGTCATTGCCGAGGTCAGTGCGGATGATTCCCTGGACTTGGGCGTGGAAATGACGGCGCTTAATGCTCCGTCCAAGGTGGGCGATTCGGTGGTTCAAGGCGCCACGCGCTTGAGTGACAATCCGGGCAGCATCAACGATATCATTCAGAACGGGGTGTTCCCGCGCGGAATCATGGTGGGCGTGGCCAAGGGAAACCGGCTGGACAGCAGTGGGAATGTCGTGGCGAGTTATCCCGGGTTGATCAACATCAATGCGCTTCAGAAAAAGGGCAAGGTCAAGATTCTGTCGAGTGTTCCGCTCGTAGCCCAGAACAACAAGGAAGCCAGCGTCAGCGTGGTGGATAACATTCCCATTCTCAAGTCCACCATCCAGGGTGGATCCGGAACGGCGCGCGATGTGATTCAGAACATTGAGCGGATGGATGTCGGAATCAAGTTGAAGCTGACTCCCCACATCAATCCTTCCAATGAAGTGAGCATGGTGCTGAACCCGAGTATTGAGGCGATCATCGACGCTGGCGTGGCGGGGCAGTATACCCCGACGATTGCGAAGCGTGAGGTGTCCACGACGGTGACGGTGCCGGATGGGAAGACGATCGTCATCAGCGGATTGATCCGGGAGGATCGCTCGAATATCGTTCGCAAAATCCCGCTGCTGGGCTCGATTCCCATTATCGGGATTTTGTTCCGTCACACGGTCGAAAGCAAGCAGCGGACGAA
Organism: PVC group bacterium; assembly: GCA_945890715.1. GTDB lineage: Bacteria > Verrucomicrobiota > Kiritimatiellia > CAIKKV01 > CAITUY01 > JAABPW01. The sequence continues at coordinate 19,001 of CAMDCX010000031.1, forward strand.
CCTGATCATCTTTGTCACCCCCCGGGTGATGTCGAGTGAGTTGACGGCGAAAGCCGCGACGGATTTGTGGAGCCGGAAGACGGGCTTGAATGTGACCAATACCGATGTATCCGTCATCAGTCCGATCCCTCCCGAAAGCCCTTGAGGAGCCATGGATACTCCCGCGGATAGCATGGAGGCGGCCAGGAGCCTGGCGCGTGAATTCGGAGTGGAGTTCCGCGCGGAGGTGGGGGGCGATGCGCTGGATCCCGCCCTGGTCCGGGGAATCCCCGTGGAGTGGGCCCGATCCCATGCGTTACTTCCCGTCCGCCTGGAAGGCGAACTGTGTCTTCTGACCGCCGACCCTGCCGGAGTGGACAAGCATCAGGATATCGCCCTGCTGGTGGGCGGCGAGTTGCGTCCGGTGGTGGTGCCGCGAGAGGTCATCCTGAAGTGTATTGAGAGTTGCTATTTCAGCCGGCGTGAGTCACCCGGGGATTTCCTTCGGGACTTGGATCAGCATACGGCGGGTTCCGGAAGGCTTGATGAGGTTCGGTCCGACGATTTACTCAAGACAGCGGATGAAGCGCCGGTTACGCAACTGGTGAATCTGATTCTCCTGGAGGCGGTTAAATCACGGGCATCGGATATTCATGTGGAGCCGTTTCAATCCCGGCTCCGGGTGCGATACCGGGTGGATGGGGTTCTCTATGAGCAATCCAGCCCGCCCAAACACATGGAGCGCGCGCTGGTGTCCCGGATCAAGGTGATGGCGCACCTCGACATTGCCGAGAAGCGCCTGCCGCAGGACGGCATGGCACGGGTTCGGGTGGGCGAACGGGAGATTGATATCCGGGTTTCCACCGTTCCTGTGGCGGAGGGCGAACGTGTGGTGCTCCGGTTGCTTAACCGCGACTCCTCGGTCATGTCGCTCAGTGAACTCGGCATGCCTGACTCGATGCTCGCGTCATTCAATGCGCTGCTTCACGTGGCGAACGGGCTGGTGATTGTCTGTGGTCCCACCGGAAGCGGAAAAACCACGACGCTGTATGCGGCCATCGGGCAGTTGGATACCCGGGGGCGGAATGTGCTCACGATTGAGGATCCCATTGAATACCAGTTGCAGGATATCGGGCAGATGCAGGTGAAGCCGAAAATCGGGCTGACGTTTGCCCGGAGCCTCCGGCACATCCTGCGCCAGGATCCGGATGTTGTTCTGGTGGGGGAGACGCGTGACAATGAAACGGCGGAAATTGCCGTCAGAGCGTCCCTGACCGGGCATCTGGTGTTTACGACCCTCCATACGAATGATGCGGCCAGTGCGGTGATCCGGATGATGGATATGGCTGTGGAGCCGTATCTGCTGGCCGCCGCGCTACGGGGAGCGCTGGCGCAACGCCTGGTGCGGCGCCTTTGTCCGGCCTGCCGGAAACCGGTCCCCGTGTCCGCTCGTGAACTCTCGCTACTGGGGCAGGCAGGTCGACGATTGGAAGGAGCGACTGTGTATGAGCCAGCGGGATGTTCCGCTTGTCTGGGCGGCTATCGGGGACGCGTGGGTATTTTTGAATTGCTGCTGGTGGACAGCGAGATTGAAGACCTGATCCGGGGCGGGGCTTCGGCGGCCCGGAACCTGCACTCGCTGCCGGGGAAGGAAACCCGGCGGACTCTTTTGGATGACGGCGTGGAGAAGATTTTGGCGGGCGAAACGAGCCTTTCTGAAATCGTGTATGCCTTGGGGTTGTAACGTTTTCTCATGCGCACTTTTTCATACAAGGGGTTTGACAGTTCGGGCGGGGTGCGCCGGGGCTTGATCGAGGCTCAGGATCTCAAGGAGGCGCGCGAAAAACTGACAGCGCGTGGAATTCTTCCCCGGGAGGTCGTTCCTTCGGAGGGATCTGCGGCAACCGCCTTTTTCGCAAGTCGCGAATCCTCTTTCCGGGCCGAAAGCCGGGTCGCGTTTTATCGCGAACTAGGCGTGTTGCTGGGCGCCGGGTTGCCGATGGTGGGGGCGATGGAAATTCTGATGGAATCCCCTGAACTGGGCGTGTCCGCATCCCTGCTGGCGGGGGTGCGCGATCGGATCCGCGAAGGAGCGTCCCTGGCGGTGGCCTTGGGAGCGGCGGTGCCACAACTCAAGCCGTATGAGCGGGCCATCCTGGAAGTTGGGGAGAAATCGGGAAATCTGGAGGGAATGCTGGAGCGCCTCGCGTTGTTTGTGGAGGAGCAGGAACACCTTCGTGAAAAGATTATTTCGGCGCTGATTTATCCCGCGATTATCCTGGGGTTTGCGGTGCTGGTGGCGGTGGGCTTACTCGGGTTTGTGGTGCCAGCGGCGGCTTCGGTGATCACCGAGCAGTCCCGTGTTCCCCTGCCAGGGCTGACCCGGTTCATGATGATGGCTGGCCGTGTGGCGCTGGTGGGGCTGCCGATTCTGATTCTGGGCGTCCTGGCGGGACGATTCTGGCTGAAGCGACGGATGGTGGCGGAACCCCTCTTGAGAAGCAGGCTGGATCAGATGATGTACCAGATTCCACTGGTAGGGCGGGGGTATGGGATTGTGGCGAACCTGCGATGTGCCCGGACGCTCGCCATCCTGTTGAAAGGCGGAGTGAGCCTGGTGGATGCCTTATCCCTGGCGGGACGTTCGACTGGAAGCGCCTGGGTGGCCCACCTGATGGACGTGGAGGCCGACGCTGTCCGGCATGGAAGCAGCTTGGCGGACGCCATCCGGCGCATTCCGCCCCTGGCCGGGTCATTGCCGGCGTGGATCCAGGCGGGAGAGGCCAGTGGCGCCTTGGAGAAACTTCTGGATACGGCGGGTAATACCTACCAGCACCAATGGAACCGGTTTGTTGCCCGGACACTGAGTTGGTTGGAACCCGTACTCATTCTCTGTATCGGTGTTTTTGTTCTGCTTGTGACCCTCTCCGTCCTGTTGCCCATCCTGTCGTTGAACAAAATGTTGGGATAGGATTATGGGCGCATAAGATATCCGTAGGGGACGAAAACACTTCATAATCGTAATCACTGTCATCCCATAGGCACCGTTTCACGAGCACAATACCCTGTATTTGCTGGTGTTTTAGAATCGTGTGCGAGAGTGTGATTGTTGAAATTTCCTTTCGTAATCGTAATCATAATCGTAATCGTAATCCTTTCCGGGGCAGTCGATTAGGATTACGATTA
>CAMDCX010000032.1 GCA_945890715.1 PVC group bacterium
GGCCGAAAGATCCTTGCGCTTGCCCTTGTATTCCAAGCCGAAGAAATCTTTTTTCCATACATCCGCGAAGCCGTCACCCCCTCCTTGTTTAGCGGCCCCTTTCTCAAAGCAAAATGTCGCGCCGGTGGGATCGCTGGCGGCAGGAGTGGGATGGTCGAAAACGTTGCAGAGGTCAATGAAATGCTCTTGCGCGGCGGACCGTTCTTTCAGGTCCACTTTACGCCACTTCGCTATGAACTCGGAAATCGTCATGTGGTAAGGAAGGTAGCACGGGGGGCGCGGCGGAAACAAGAATGAAGGTTTTAAAACAAAGACCTGAAAAGACCTGTGATTGCAGTTTCCCATCTCACATGGTTCAATGAGTCCATGGACTGGTGGATGGAACAACTGAAAAGCCTCATGTGGTGCATCGCCATTGCGACACTGATCAGTTCAATTGTTCGAAATCGGCGCAAAAAACGTTTGTTAAGTCGGTTGAGAAGAACGGACAATAAATAGGTTTTTCAATTCCACAAGGTGTTCGTTCAAATAGCCCGCCAGCATTTTACTATCAGAAAATACCTGATACTGAATCAGGCAATCTCTGATTGTGTTCGTGTCGAAAGGTGTGCAATGCTCACTTTTGTTGATTATTCACATTGAGGAGGATGACATGATCCATTTGCCTTATTCACGATTCCCAATGGCTTGGGGATTGTTCGGACTGTTTATTATCCCCGCTATCACAATGGCAGGAACCCTTTCATCTGAAACTACCGCAATTTCAGAATCATCTTCCGCAATAAGCAGAGGTATAGACAGCGCCGGTGATGTTGAGGCCATGGCGAGCGGAATAGCCGACTCAATGGTTCAAGAAAAAACGGGAACCCTGAGTGACTTGGCCGGAATGTATAGGCAAGAACAGATCCGATGGCTGATTTTCGCCCCCCCTAGTTCAGACTTTGTTCTTCGTCAAGATTACGGAATAGTGGTCTTTGACCCGAAGGCCTTCCCTGATGACTTCAACAAGAAGCTGGTCGGAGAGATGAAGTATGACTGCCCCGTTTACTTTCTGGCTATCAACGAAGACCCCGGCACCCGTGAAACCGTCTTTTCAAATGCGGATGGGGGAGAAATTGCCAGATTGAAGCCAGAGGAAGGATACAACCCATTTTGGCTTCTTGATTCAAAATATCCCGATCTTTATTCAGGGATATATGGCAGCGATGAAATCAAGGAGCTCGAGGGCGAGTTTGATCCCAGCAGGATTCAAATTTCAGTAACTCTGTTACCTGTCGATTATTTGGATCAATATGCCCTTTCGGCTACGGATGAGAAGTTGAAGCAAGCATCGCTGGCGAAGAGTGCAAAAATCATCTCTCCCATGATGAAATATCAAAGTTCAGGGATGACCAATCTTGAGATTGTTGCATTCGAGAGGACCACCAACGGCATGAAACTGACTTTGGCCTATCCCGATGGCTTTACGAACAGGCTGGATATATTTACCAGCCCTACCTTGATTGGGAACTGGTGGGGCTTGGCGGTAAGTGCCACCAATTCAAGCACGACAACCAATTTCATTCAGTGGGTGGACGTGAATGCATTTTCCCAAACAGCAAGATTTTACGATGCTGGAAATGCTGACTTGGATTCAGACGGGGATGGGATATCTAATGCCAGGGAACAATTCATGTATCACACCTGCGCCACGAACAGTGATTCCGACGGCGATGGGTTGAGTGATTATTATGAGATCATGACTCTCAACACGGACCCGAACAATTCCAAGACTAACAAGCCGAATGTCTGGATCTCCTACCCCGCCGACGAGAGCAGAAAGGTATGGTTGCCGTGAAGTTCATGAAAGTTATTAAACCCGCCGGTGGTATGAGAATAAACTGGTTCATAACCATTTCGGTTTTGGCGGCGTTGACGTCATTTACACCGGGACTTGCCCAGTCCCAGATTCAGTGGCAAAATCTCACTATAGGCATCGCCACGAGCAATTCCTTTGAATGCGGCACTTATGCCTATACCAGCATGGCAAATTCCAAGGGTTCCTACACCATGACCGATTACAAAGGACTCGGGGGCTGGCCATTCTTACACTGGGAGGCTGTTGATGGAGTTTATACATGGGTTTTGGAGAACGGTGCTGGAAGTCATTCTGATTATTTTGGCACGGGTGACTTGCCCACTGCCGACGTAACCAGGGGGCAGGATGTGGATTTTGGCACAGTGGCCAATAGGGTGGACGCCAGGGGGCGGCCTAACGAAGCCACCACAGAACCAGTGAATGTCATTAATGGCGGCATGTTTTTTGATGAGGCAGATTTTGGAGTCTCGGGAACGGGGTTTGGGCTCGAATGGACACGCGCGTACAATAGTGCTCTCAATTCCACAAATGGCTTGGGGTTTCGATGGAGCCACAACTACGACTGGAATATCAGGTTTACAACAAACGTGTTCATATATTTCAACTGGACCAACTCTTTGCCCGCCCTCATCCTTAACATGGGCGGGGGATCCGCCCGAACTCTTTTGCAGGACACCGGTACCAATGTTTGGCGAAGTCTGGAAGCACCGCCTTTAACAGTCACCCAAACAGGTTTAGGCGAATATTCACTTCCTCTGCCGTCCGGAAATTCCTGCCTGTTCGGAACAAACACATTTATCAAATCGATCTCCAATGCTTGGGGGCAGGCACTGGCATTCAACTACACGAACATCTCCAGTGCTGTTCTTCTTCAAAAAGTGACCCATTCGGACGGCCGGGCATTGTCATTTTCATACACCAGTAATCGCCTGGCCAGGGTAGATACGCCCTCCACCAATCTTTGCTTCCTCTACTATTACAACGCTGGCGGCGAATTGACGGGAGCGGTGACCCGGTCCTCGTCGGGGGATTTTCTAACCACATATGCCTATGACACCAACGGTGTACACGCCATGCTTCAACACCAAAACGCACTTGGTGAAGTGGCAGCCTATGCCTATCAGACCAATAGTTCAGGTCAATTGACCCCAAAATGCATTAAGGTCGATGTGGCGACGAATTACTACGAACACACTGTTTCCTATGCCGCTGGCAAAACCACCGTGACCTACTCAAGGGGAAACACCAACGCCGTTTACCACTATTATTTCGACTCAAATCCTGCCTCCATGCTCCTCAGTAAAATCGACGGCCCAAATGACTCAAATACAGTCAATCTTTTGGAGTACGATACTCTCTCTCAACGGGTTAGTGCCGAAAAAACAGGGATTTATGAGGGCACGACCAATATTCAATGGAATAACATGCGGTGCAATGTCTCGATTTCAAATATGAGCTATTGGTCGGGATGGTATGAATATGCAGGCATTGAGAACGGGAAAGGCGTCTTCCGGGGCTCCAATATGTTCGGGGGAACCTTCTGGGGCTTCCTGTATTTGCGGTGGCGGTCCAATCCTGACACAAATCTTTCTTCACAGGCTTATACGTGGCAGATATGGAACGATGTTGGAGGCATGGATTATTTCATGACCGGCGGAGAGTGGCCGGAAGACGGAAACTCCTATGGTTCTTGGCGCATGCCCGACACCCAGAGAACCGTCGTGGGAATCACAATTAGCCGCAGTTATAACCCCGTAACTGACCTTAGTCGATTTGGAGCCGTTTCAGGAACAAAAAACAATTTTGATAGCCAGGGACGATTGCTTGAGTTCTTCCCTGACTCTTCTTCTACTTCCTCGCCGTCATGGGTTTTCACATGGAACACAAATTGGGACACGTTGGCGTCGGCAACCGATCCAGAGGGACACCTAACGGAGTGGGATTACACGAACGGCTCTGTCAGTGTGGAGCGTATCTTCCCGGCTACTAACCAGCCGGTGGAAACCCATTATGCCTACACCGGTAATGGACTACTTGCCGGCGTCACCAACGGAAATGGATACTGGGAAAATTTCCAGTATGATTCACACGGCTACCCCACGCAGGTTCTGTCAGCGGCCGGAATGACAAACTGGATGGCATGGGATGTGTTAGGCCATCTCACAACCCTCTCTCTCCCGAGTCACATCACAGACACCAATGATCCGCCGAACATGATTCCGCGGGTGACTGCTTTTGAGCCCAATGAATTGGGCTGGGTCAAAAAGATCACCTATCCCGACTCAACCTTTGAGACTTTTTCCTTCGATGCCCTGGGTAATGTGACCAACCATATTGACGTGGCAGGACGGACAAACTGTTTTTCATGGCTACCGACCCGGAAACTCGCATCAACAACCCGGTTTTTGAGTGCCGGGGGTAGCAACCAGGAGGTCAAAATCTTCATGGATTACGACCAGCAGATGAATGTCCTCAACATCAAGGATGAATTGGGGCGCTCCGTTGAGAACTACAAGCTGGATTTACAGGATCGGCCCGTTTCAATCACCAATGTCGATGGTCAGGTCATGTCCCTCACCTATAAACTCGAATCCATGCTAAACAGCATTGTGCGATTCGATGGGACAACCAATGCGTTTTCCTATGATGGCGCAAGCCGGCTTACTCAGGTCAGCTTCCCCGATATCACTCTTTCCTTATCCTATTACAACAACAACCTGATCAAAACGATGGGGAATAACCGGGGAACCATCACGAACAGTTATGACGGGGCAAATAGGCTTACCGTGCAAACTCAGCCTGTTCCGGCTGGCAACCTGTCCTATGCCTATTATCCGGCCGGGCAATTGTCAAATGTCGTCAGTGTGGCGGGAACAAATATTTACACCCTCGACGCCGGGGATCGCCTCCAGACTTTATCCGTATCTTCCCTGGGACGGCAGGATGCCGTGACCTATTCCCGAGATCCCGTGAGCGGCACACTGACTGGGGCAAGTTACTCTAATGGAATCCACTGTGCCTATTCGTATGATTTGATGGACAGATTGACGGGCATTTCCTGGGCGGATGTTTCCAACAAGGTTTTACGGAGCCGCTCCTACACCTATACCCCTGCAGGGCTGATCAGCGACATCACTTTTGAAACGGCCGAGAAGGCCTTATATTCCTACGATTCCTTGGATCGCTTGACCCGCGAGAAGCACACGGATTATTACGGGCAGGTTATTTCGGATGAAAAATATGACTATGATTTAGCAGGGAACAGGACGAAGAAAACGGTTTTAGATAGCGCCGGCGCTGATCTGGTGACAGTCAACTATTCGCTCGCCGCTGGCAACAAGTTAGGCTCATGGACAGTGGCCGAAACGAACCTTTCAGCCCGCTTTGCCGTGATTGGCAATTCCAGCGATCCCATAGGCACCAATGACCGTTTCGGGCAATTGTGGGTCAGCAACTCTGCCAGCGCGGTGGTGAAACCCACTGTATCGGGAACCAATTTCTTTGCCTTTGACCTGACTGTCGGAATGGGCACCCAGACTGTGCATGCAGCTATCAGGGATGTGGCGGGGAATACCACCTATGTTACCAATCGCTTCTATCCCACGTGTCTCACCAATGGCACCTATCAATATTCCACCGCAGGATGCCTGACCAACCGCCAATACAGCGGAAAAGACTACACGGAAACCCTAGGGCTGATTTGGGACGGGCAGTACCAGTTGACAGCGGCTTACACGAATGGCGTGCTGGCTGAATCCTTTGGCTATGATGGAGCAGGCAGGCGGATATTCATTGTTGAGGGTGGTGTTACAAACTGGATGGTCTATGATGGCGATCAAATGGTGGCCGAAGTCGATGGCAATGGGATCCTGAAAAAGTCCTATGTCTATGAGGGGCTTGACCGGGCGGTGTCCATGACCATCTTCGGGGCAGCGACCAACACTTACTACTTTATCCGTGACCACCTCGGATCCACGTTGGCTCTGGCGGATGGAGGCGGAAACATTGTCGAGAGCTACCGGTATGATGCCTGGGGCAGGGTCCTGGGCGTTTATAATTCCGCCGGAAACCAGATAGATGAGTCGGCGGTCGGAAACCGGATTTTGTGGCAGGGCCGGGAGTTCTCGTTCAAAACAGGCCTTTATTTTTTCCGCGCACGCTGGGCTGATCCAGGCTCAGGAAGATGGTTGTCCCCAGACCCTCTCGGAATTTCTGGAGGTTTTAACCTCTATGCGATGATGGGGTGCAACGCCGTGAATTATCGGGATCCTGCCGGATTATGGGTTTGGCATGTTATTGGAGCAGGATTGGGCGGTGCCCTTGATCTGTCTTTTCAGGTGTGGGTCCAGGGCAAAAGCATTGGTGATGTAAATTGGACTTCAGTTGGTGCGAGCGCAGTGTCAGGTGCTGCAGGTGTTGGATTGGGAAATGCAGTGGCCAGGATTGTTGGACAAACCACCATTGAGGGGGCTGCTGCTGTTGCCACTCGTGCGGCACTAAATGCAGCCGGAAGTTCTGCAATCGGGGCTTCGGGACGTGCAGCACAAAATGCGATTAATGGTGATCCTTTAGGTCAAGGTGTTGGGGCATCGGCCATGTGGGGTGCGGGACTTGGAGGGGTTGGAAGCCTAGGGTCAGATATCATACCTATTGGGATAGGCTCCTACCTAAACCGAGGTGGTGTTAATGCCGGTCCGGTGGCATCCTCCTTGGCAGGACGACTCGCAGGTTTTGACAACGCCTGGCGTTCTCCCTTAGCGCCCGGGCCCCTCACTATGGGCGGAGTGAACGTTGTGGTAAATATCATAGGGAATCTACCGGATCCAAGATCATCAAAAGCGGACTGTCTAAAATGAAAATTAACTATCGATCATTTTTTGACTGTTTCGTCATTTTCCCTTTTTTGGGGGGAGCAGTAATGGCGATGGGTGCTGGTCTTGTCTGTTTCCTGTTAAATTTAAGCACTACAACACGGACGCACTTTTCAACCTTTGTTGTCGTCGTTTTTGGAATTATGGGTTTCCTTCAAGGCATTTGGTATGGCGTTTCAGTTTGGAGAAATCGAAATAAATATAAGTAAAGACTAAACACGCCCGTAAATCGGAGGGGTATGATCAGTTTCACAGTTGATAATCTTCAGGGTGCGTATATCGAAAGCGTTCTGGATCAATCAGGGTTATTAGGTCAAACACTCAAAACCAGACTGAAAGATTCATGGCAGGGAGAAGTTACCACTAAAGGCTCGATTTCCCCCACGCATCCGTTTCAAGCAGGGGGGGTATGTGGACGCCGGGAAAGTATCGAGGGTTTGACAACCCGTTTGCATGAATTGTTGTCCATGCCGGGTAACATAGGCATTCTCTACAATGAGTCCTTTAAGAGTGCCGACTCAGTGATTTCCACTTATACATGGCCCGTTTTTGAGGGGGAAGACGTCTATCATGTTATTCCTTCAGGTTCGTCCACTGATATGATAAGAAGATCACTTCTCGATGCCGACTCAGGGGTTTCACTTGTGGGTGTTGTTTTTCATTATGATGATAATAAGTCACTACATCCCAAAGCGAACCTCTCGAAGGATGTGGTAATCAAGTGGGCAAATGTAGCCAGTCATGTATTTGTAGAGATTTGCGATGGTGAAACATTTCTTATTTGGGCGTTCTAGCTGTAGTAGAGCCGAACGCAGGTTCGGTCTGATTTGGAACGGGCAGTACCAGTTGACGGCGACTTACACAAATGACTCTCTGGCAGAATCCTTTGGCTATGACGGAGCAGGCAGGCGGATATTCATTGTGGAGGGTGGAGTCACAAACTGGATGGTCTACAATGGCAATCAGATGGTGGCGGAGGTCGACGGTGCAGGACAACTGAAAAAATCCTATGTCTATGAGGGGCTTGATCGGGCGGTTTCCATGACCACCTACGGGGCGTCCACGAATACCTATTATTTCATCCGGGATCATCTCGGATCAACATTGGCGCTGACGGATGGAAGCGGAAACATTATCGAGAGCTACCGGTATGATGCCTGGGGCAGGGTTCTGGGCGTTTATAACGCATCAGGAAACCAGATAGACGAGTCGGCGGTCGGAAACCGGATTTTGTGGCAAGGTCGGGAATACAGCTTCAAAACGGGACTCTATTACTTCCGTGCAAGATGGTATGACCCCATTACAGGACGGTTCCTCAGTAACGACCCGATAGGGATTTCCGGCGGTCTGAACCAGTATGTCTTCTGCAACAATAACCCCGTCAACTTCCGGGATCCCTTCAGACTGTATTCGCTCTATGCCGACATGGCGGATACGGCTACCGCAGGCTGGGCGCGTGGCGGAGTTTCCGGAAGTATTCAAGGGAACTTCTACAGCGGCGTTACCGCCTTGCTCGACACCATCGGCGGCCAGGGAGTACAAAGCACAGCAGCCAATTCCGGCGCGGCAGCGGGCCGTGGTGACTACCGAGGTGCTGTAGCGTGGGGCGGTGCTACTGTTGGCCTCGTGGCAATGAATGCGAGTACGTTTGCATTCCCGAAGGGAGCGGTTGTCAATTCCGGGCAGTACCTGAAGAATCCGATTCTCTATGATGTTGGATCAGGCGTTCTTCCGAAGAGCGTATTTCTGGACGTCGCGCATCTAAGCCCCGTCGAACGCGGAACATATTTGCTTGAGAACTACAGCGCGTGGGAACGGGCTTTGTTACCGCTGCAAGCGAGTCCTTTGGACTACTTGGCCGTTTTGGGACAGGGGCCGACAACTGGCGGCTTGCTCGGAGCACTCGGACTGAATCTCTACATGAATCAGGACGGGAACTGCAAATGACGCTCATTAATCTTCTGTTTGCCGTTATCGTCTTCTTCGTGCTACTCGGAGCCGCAAAAATACTCGACACGTATATTGGCCACTCCTTCTGGATAAACGCGCTGATTTTGGCGGTGTTGGTTTCGTTGTTCATGATGGTGAGACGCTACGCCGGAAAAGCCCTGTTTCCGAAATGCAAGAACGGGACTTGCGGACCAAGCGACTACGAAGGCATTCCCGTACGTCCAGGCGATAAAGGGCTTACCTTCAAGTGCAGATGTGGACAACTGTATCTTCGGAAGAGGAATCGATTCTTTATCCTTGGCGATGGCGGCCAAGCAATCCCTTACAAAATCAAACGGCACTTCTACACTCGGTGGGATGACGACACCTGATCCCGCTCCAATGGTGCTGACTTATTTCTTCCCATGGGCGTGGTCTACGCTCGCCTCCGTCACAAAAAGTGCTTACGCATTTTTTGCGCCGTCGGCTCGCTCAACCGGAACGCCGCCGGGGACTGCCTGTTATCCTTTTAGTTGCCTGACCAGGGACATGGCGGCGCATCGTTTTTGAACCTGACCCCGTACGCGCTCGCCTGGGGCGGCTCGCTGCCGGAAACAAAACCCCCGTTATGCGTTCGTTCCCCTTCGACGCGCTCGCAAGCTCGCTTGCTCAGGGTCACACGTTGGCCGCGCCTGCCTACGGCTTACCCGGCGCGACCATCGTCGCATAACGGGCTGTTTTGTTCCCGGCGAACGGCGGGCGCTCTTGGAGGCCAACAGGGACAGGAACATTGTCGAATTGAAAGTGGCTAATCAATTTGCGCAAACCTGTCTATACTGTTTGCGCAATAGGTTCTCCTTGTGGAGTAAGTGTCCCATCAGGAGTATCTTGTCTCGATACAGGCACCTGGGTTGGAGCCGTCGCTGATTCCTGAATGACAACCGATGTGATAGCTGGCGCAAGTTCTGGGTCAACCATGTCCATTCGGCCTAATTCAACCCGGCATGATCCTCCGGCGCGCCCAATCCATGAAGCACCCCATAGCGGATAATTTCGGCCGTGGTGCGCAAGCCGGTTTTCTCCAGAATATGGCGGCGATGCGTGGTAATGGTCTGGTGACTGAGGTTCAGTTTACGGGCAATCTCGGAGAGTTTCAGGCCCGCCGAAAGCAACTGCATCACCTCAAATTCCCGGGGCGACAGGCGTTCATCCAACGGCGCGTGCTCATTGCGCTGATAATACAGAACCAGCCTTCCGGCTAGGGGCTCGGCAATATACGGATGCCCGGCCCGTACCCGGCGAATCGCGGATCGAAATTCGTCCGGCGAGGATTCCTTCGACACCACGCCTGATGCGCCCGCGCGAATCCCCCGCAACAACCAGGCCACATCCGCAGAACCCGCCATCAGAAGAACCGGGAGACGCGGACTGCTTTCCTTGATCTGCTTTAACAGCGCAAACCCCTCCAATCCCGGTAGCCCCGTATCCAGTAACATCACATCACACTCATCCGGCCCCATTCTGGCGGGCACTTCAGCCCCCGACCCCGCCTGCCCGATCGCAATCATGTCATGCGTCTCCGCAAGACAAGCCTGCACTCCATGCCGGAAAATCGCCTGACCTTCCGCAATAAACACCCTGATTGTTTCCGAATTTGACTGTTTTTTAGCTGTCATCACGCCTCGCTTGTCCGCCATCCCGGTTTCTGAACGGCATCGAGTGGACTAAAAACCCGGCACCTAGCCTAGGGGCTTATATACCTTTATTATTAGGGACATATGACCCTTGCTTTTGGATGAAATTCCGTTAGGTTTTTGCCCCTCATGACGGCTGACCATCTACATATTTTCCTGGAATGGGGCACCTGCGTCCTGATCGTCGGCGCCCTGGGGCTAAGCTGGCGGCGGAATGCTGCCAGCCAGTCTCATGATACACCGGAAATCCCGGAAGAGGCGATCCTGGAACATGCCAAAACACAGGTAGCCCTGCTCAGGGAAGTGAACCACCGGGTTAAAAACAATTTCAGCTCCCTGATCGGCCTGCTTCAAATGAAACGGGACTATGCCCGCACCCCGGAAGAAGCGGGACACCTTAAAGACATGGAAGTCCGGCTGGCAGGATTGGCCGCCGTTCACAATATGCTTTCGCTGAATGAGTGGCGCCCCATCGGCTTGGGGGAATTATGCCGTGTCCTGATTCATAAAACCACGGGGCTCACCGGAATTCCCTGCACAGTAAAAATCCACTCCGAACCCACGGATGTATCGCTTCCCCATTCGCAGAGCCATCACCTGACCCTCATTATCAATGAACTGATCTCCAATACCATCCGCCACAGCCGCTCCCTCAACACCCCCATGGCCATTGAAGTCACCATCACCCATCAAGACAACGGCATCACCCTCCGCTTCTCGGACAACGGCCCTGGCTATCCTGTCGACATTCTTGACGCTCAAGCGAGCCCACACGGCTCGGGACTTCACATCATTCAGGCCCTCACCACCTCCAGCCTGGGCGGGAGATTGACCCTGACACATGACCATGGTGCCGTGGCTTGCATCACATTTCCCCAAAAGCCCCTCACTGCCGAAATGAGCGCCTCGTGAAATTTCGGATCCCCAGCTCCACACGACTCCTGATTGCGGAGGATGACCCGCTTATCCGGCGCTCTCTTGTTTCAGCGGCCCGGGAGCGGGGATTCCAGATTGCCGGAGAAGCCACCACCGGACCCGAAGCCGTGGCTCAAACCCTTGCGCTTCGCCCGGACGCCATCCTGATGGATATCGAAATGCCCGGATTCAGTGGCCTTGAAGCGGCGAAGCGCATCCAACTCACCCAGCCGACCCCCATTGTCATTGTCACCGGCCACGACTCGCCGGATCTACCACGCTCCGTGGCGGAAACAGGCGCGGGCGCCACTATTCTCAAGCCCGCTGACCCCGCCGAGCTGGAATACGCCGTCGTCATCGCCATGGCCAGGCATGCCGACCTGCTTGAACTGAAGCAGCTGGTCCAGCAAAAGGAGTTGCTCATCCGCGAAGTCTACCACCGGGTTGCAAATCAACTGGGGGCCACCGCCAGCCTCCTTTATCTTCAAGCACAACGGGAATCGCATCCCGGGGCCAAATCGGTTCTTTTCGAAAGCGAACAAAGGATGCGCGCCATGGCCAAGGTGAATTCCCTGCTTCAGGCGGATCACAATCTCGCCCAAACACCCCTGGCGCCGCACCTGTCAACCATCGCCTCCAGCCTGGTCCGTGAACTCCGTCCGGATCTTCTCTATCAGGACTCTTTCCCCGGCGAGCCCCTGATGGTTCAGGCCTCCACTGCCATGACATGCGGATTGTTGGTGCATGAACTGGTCATGAACAGCCTCCTCCACGCCTTTCCCGAGGGGCGAACGGGAATCATTTCCCTCTCTCTCGCACGGCTTGCTGAAGGCCGGGTTCGCTGTGCGGTGGAGGATGACGGAACCGGCATGCCCGAAGATCACGCCCTCCGGAACCCCCTTTCACTCGGCCTGCTGATTGTCTCTGCGCTCTGCACCGATTTGAAGGGCGTTCTGTTTCACCCTCAAAAATCCAACGGCACGGCCACGGTAATCGAGTTTCCCATTATTCATCATAAGGAATCCCCATGAAACACCCCCCCTCCGTACCCGTCCCCCAAAGCCCCATCCGCGTCGGGTTTATCGATGACCACACCCTGTTTCGGGAATCGGTGAAAAGCATCCTGAATTGTGAGCCTGACATCGATATCGTGGGGGATTCCGCAGGGCGGGCGGATGGACTGGCCATGATTGTCCGGGATAAACCCGATATCCTTATTCAGGACATCAATCTGGGATCCATTGATGGCCTGACCCTGATGTCAGAAATCAAAACCCTCGCCCCGACCCTGAAATGCCTGATCTTGACCGGCTTAATGGAAGAGCATCACATTCTGCGCGCCATCCGGAGCGGAGCCGACGGGTATCTCCTCAAGGATTGCTCCATGCCCGACCTCATCGAGACCATTCGAAAGCTGGCAAATGGGCGGATCATCTGGGATCCCGTATTGATCGCCAGGCTGGCGGGAAAGAATCTGAAGCCCGCTGAAGCGCAGGAGCCCAAGGGAATAAAAAGCCTGACTGCGGCGGAATCAAAAATCGCCCATCTGATTGCCGAAGGACTCACTAACCGAGAAATCGGAAAACGCCTCCACTTGGCGGAAAAAACAATCAGGAACCGGATCAGTCTCATGATGAATAAACTTCACGTCACCCGGCGGGCCAAAATCGCCGCCCTTTATACGCGTGACTCGGAAACGATCCGGTAACCCCACCCCTTCTTTCCTGTTTGACATGCTTGAGGGGGATGCCTATTTTATGCGGCTATTCTGAAAAAAGCAGTGGAACGAAGGGATTGGTTTTTATGGCGGCAGATTATACAGCATCCGATTTTCGCAAGGGGCTTCGCGTTGAGGTTGACGGAGTTCCCTATGTGATTACCGAATTCAATTTCGTCAAGCCCGGCAAGGGCGCGGCCATCTATACCTGCCGACTCAAGAGCCTGATCGACGGCAACACCTATGTGCGCAACTTCCGGTCCAACGACACTCTGAAAAAACCGGATCTGGAAGAACGCACCATGCGTTACTCCCATAAGGAGACCGACCATTTTATTTTCATGGACGAAAACTTCGAACAATTCACCCTTCTCGACAAAGTCCTGGGCGACAACCAGTACTTCCTGTTTGAAGACTGCGAAGTCCGCGTGCTGTATCATAACGGCCAGGCCGTGGATATCACCCTGCCGACGTTCATCGACAAGGTTGTCCTCGAGACCGAACCGGGCGCCCGCGGCAACACCGCAACGAACACGCTCAAGCCCGCCAAGATCAACGGCGATTTCGAGATCATGGTGCCCTTGTTCATCAACCAGGGCGACACGATCAAAATCGACACCCGGACTGGCGAATATGCCGACCGCGTCCTGAAGAAATAATGCGTTCTCCGCATCTTGAAAGAGCTCGACTGCAGGGCTTGAAGCCCGTGCTCCAATTGCGCAGCCGGATTCTTTCGGTCATTCGCGAGTGGTTTTCAAGGCAAGACTTTATCGAAGTTGAAACCCCGGTGCGGCTTCCAACCCCGGCGCTGGAACTTCACATTGACGCCGAACCCTCCGGGAGCGCATTTCTCCGCACCTCGCCGGAACTGCACATGAAACGACTTCTGGCGGCGGGTTATGACCGGATTTTTCAGATCGGTCCCTGCTTCCGGAAGGGCGAGCGAGGGGATCGGCATAACCCCGAATACACGATGTTGGAGTGGTATCGAGCCAGCGCCGATTATACGGACATCATGGCCGATACGGAATCCCTGCTCCGTCAGTTTGAAATCCTCAATCTGAAATCAGATATTCCTCGCCTCACCGTGGAGGAACTCTTTCTGAAGCATGCCGGATGGAATCCCGTGGAGGCGTATGATGCGGAACGGTTTGAGCATGACCTGGTTTCCAAAGTGGAACCGGCGCTCCCCCGCGACACCCCGGCATTTGTGATGGACTATCCCACTCCCGCCGCCGCCCTATCGCGTCGAAAGCCCGGCCGCGACACCGTAGCTGAACGATTTGAGCTCTACATCAACGGGGTTGAAATCGCCAACGCCTTTAGCGAATTGACCGACCCGGTCGAACAGCGTCAGCGATTCGAGACCTGGGCACACGAACGAAAAGCCTTGGGTGCTCCCGTCTATCCGCTGGATGAAGACTTTCTCGCCGCCCTCGAACTGGGCATGCCACCGTCCGGGGGAATAGCCCTGGGCATTGACCGCCTAGTCATGGTTCTCGCCGGAGCCAAATCGCTCGATGAGGTCATGGCCTTCCGGGAAAGAGATTAAGGGATAAAGGGGTTAAGGGGTTCAGTTAGAGACCGGAGGACATACCTTAACCCCTGAGCCCCTTAACCCCTTCCTCTTTCTCTCTCACGCTTCGTGCCGGACGATCTGGAGAAGACGAGTCTTGAGAAGGTCGAGTCCTTCACCTGTCTCAGTGGACACCGGCAGGGGCTTGGTTTTGGTTTCCTTGCGGAAGCGAGTCAGATTATCCTTCGCTTCAGGCAGATCCATTTTATTGGCTACCACCAGCGTGGATCGTTGAAGCAGGTCTTCGCGATAAAATTTCAGTTCATTCTGGAGAACCCGGTAATCCTCAACTGGATCGCGTCCTTCTGTCCCGTTCATATCAATCACGATGGCCAGGCAGGAGGATCGTTCAATGTGGCGAAGAAACCTGTCGCCCAATCCAACTCCTTTGTGAGCATCCTTCACAAGGCCCGGAATATCCGCCACCGTATAGCTGACGGCCTCAAAATCCTCTCCTACCTTGACGGTTCCGATGATCGGATTCAGGGTGGTGAATGCATAGGGAGCGATCTTGGGATGGGCATTGCTGATCTTGCTCAACAGGGACGACTTGCCGGCATTGGGAAAGCCGACCAAGCCCACATCCGCGAGAAGTTTCAAATCGAGCCGGATATTTTTTTCTTCACCCAGTTCCCCATCGGTGTGTTCGTACGGGGTCTGATGCGTCGAGGTCTGCCAGTGGGGATTACCCAATCCACCCCGTCCGCCCTTGGCGATCCGCACTTCAGTTCCCGGATCGATCAAATCATTCAACAACTGGTCATTGGCCAAATCACGAATCTCGGTGCCGCAGGGAACCGGAATGATCAGGTCTTTCCCATTCTTACCATGCATCCGCTTGCCCATGCCATGCTGGCCTTTTTCAGCGCGTTGCAGGGGATTAAAAAACAGGGAAATCAGGCTGTCGGTATTCAAGTCGGCCCTCAGGATGACGCTCCCGCCATGGCCGCCATCGCCGCCATCGGGGCCGCCCTTGGGAACATATTTTTCCCGCCGGAAGCACAAGCATCCATTGCCGCCATTACCCCCTGCGGCATGAATCACCACAGAATCAACGAATTTCCGGGTTTTCATGGACTTTCCTCTTTCCCCTCTAAAGACAAAGGCCGCGCCCAGGGGGCCGCGGCCTGTACGAAGCGAAAATGAATCAGACCCACGCTTACGCCGTGGCCTCTTCCGCCACCACCATCACGCGGCGGCCTTCTTTTTCGAACTTCACTTTGCCAGCCACCAGCGAAAACACGGTATTGTCGTTGCCCAACTTGGTGTTGCGCCCCGCCTTAACCTTGGTTCCGCGCTGCCGGACAATGATGCTGCCGGCTTTCACGACCTCGCCGTCATAATTCTTGACGCCCAAACGCTGGCCGGGACTGTTCCGTCCATTAACTCTACTGCCGCCTGCTTTCGACATATCTAAACTCCTATTCAGCCAACACTGGTCACACGCAACACGGTCAACGGCTGGCGGTGACCCACTTTACGGCTATATCCCTTGCGGCGTTTCTTCTTGTACGCCACCACCTTGGGGCCCTTGGTCCGTTCCACAATTTCAGCAACAACCTTGGCGCCTTTCACCAAAGGGGTACCGATCTTGAGGTCTGTGCCATCCGAAAGCGCCAACACCTGATCCAACGTCACGGCACTACCCGCTTCGCCCTCGAGAATTTCAACTTTAAGGGTGTCACCGGCCTTCACCCGGTACTGCTTACCACCCGTTCCAATTACTGCATAGGCTTCCATAATTCACATCCTTACCCAGGGCAGGTCACCGCTACCCGGCTTCCTGCTCACAAAAGGGGGCATAATCTATGATTCCGCCCCCCATCCTGTCAATGCTTCTTTTGGTCCATCGTCTGGGTCTTTGTCTTGGCTCGACTTTCAGCCATTTCCAGACTATACTCCTTCCATTATGAGTCATAGCAAACTCAAGATCTTATCCGTGGTGGGGGCCCGGCCGAACTTCATGAAAATTGCGCCGTTCGTGCGGCAACTGCAACGCTTTCCAGATGAATTCGACCACACCCTGGTTCACACGGGCCAGCATTATGACGCCTCGATGTCGGAATCGTTCTTCCGCGACCTGAAGATTCCCCGGCCGGATGTGGATCTTGAGATCGGCTCCGGCTCCCACGCCGAGCAGGTCGGCAAGACCATGATCGCCTTTGAAAAGGTCGTCCGGGATCATCGCCCCGACTGGATCGTCGTGGTAGGCGATGTCAACGCGACCTGTGCCTGCTCGATCACCGCTAAAAAAGAACACATCCAACTCGCTCATATTGAATCGGGTCTCCGTTCCTGCGATCTGGATATGCCCGAGGAAATCAACCGGATGGTGACGGATCGGCTATCGGATCTACTGTTCACCACGGATGAACTGGCGGATGCCAACCTCCTCAGGGAAGGGGTTCCCGCCAACCGGATCAAGCGGGTCGGCAACATCATGATCGATTCGCTCGAGGAACAACGCCTCGAAGCCGCCGCACTCAACCCCGACCTTTTCTGCGCCACCCAGGCCATTCCCGGCGCCCTGCATCCCAATCCTCCCCTGCGAGACAACCGTTATTCCGTCATCACTCTGCACCGTCCTTCGAATGTCGATGACAAGGATATTCTGGGCGAACTCGTCGCCTTCCTGACCACCGACGTGGCACCCGTTCTGCCGCTGATCTGGCCGGTTCATCCCCGCACCCGCAAGCAACTTGAAGGATTTGGATTCTGGGAAACGCTCCGGAACTGTCCCGGCATGATCCTCACCCAACCCCTCGGATACCATGAGATGTTGCGATTGACGATGGGTGCCAAGGTCATGCTGACCGATAGCGGTGGACTCCAGGAGGAATGTTGCGTGCTGGGAACGCCCTGCCTGACCCTCCGGAAAAACACCGAGCGCCCCGTCACCCTGCGCGAACACGGCGGGGCCAGCATTCTGGTGGGAAACGACATCGGATTAATTCGGCAGGAATTCCGATTGGCCGCAACCCTGCCCCGCGCCAAACATAGCCCGCCCCTGTGGGATGGCCATACCGCCGAACGGATTGTTGCCTGTTTCAGGGAATTAAACTAGTCTGACACACCATGAAAGTCTTTGTCACAGGTACCGCCGGTTTTATTGGAATGCACCTGGCCCAAACCCTTCTCGGGGAAGGCCATGAGGTTGTAGGGTTGGATAACTTCAATGATTACTATTCCGTTCAACTCAAGCGCGACCGGCACGCCACCCTCGCCCGTCATCCCCGCTACACCGGAGTTGAGGGGGATTTGTGCGACACAGCTCTGCTGACCCGCCTTTTCAAGGAACACCGGTTTGACGTGGTCTGCAATCTGGCGGCCCAAGCCGGAGTGCGCTACTCCCTCACCAATCCGTTTGTCTACCAGAAGTCAAACCTGGAAGGATTTTTGAACATTCTGGAAGCCTGCCGGCACGCCAAAACCCCACGCCTCGTGTATGCCTCAAGTTCCAGCGTCTATGGGGGCAATACCAAACTCCCCTTCAGCGAAAACGATCCCGTTGACCATCCCGTGAGTCTCTATGCCGCCACGAAGAAGGCCAACGAACTCATGGCCCACACCTATACGCACCTTTACGGCCTGCAAACCGTGGGCCTCCGTTTTTTCACCGTCTACGGTCCCTGGGGCCGCCCCGATATGGCAATGTGGATCTTCACCAAAACCATGCTTGAGGGAAAACCAATCCCCGTCTTCAACCACGGAAAGATGCGCCGGGACTTCACCTTTGTTGACGATATTGTCGCCGGCGTGAAGGCTTCCCTGTTCCGCCCCGGCCTGAATCCCTATGAAGTAATGAATCTCGGGAACCATAACGCCGAAAACCTTATGGATATGATCGGGATCCTGGCAAACAATCTAGGCGTAGAGCCGAAATTGGAACTTCTCCCCATACAGCCGGGCGATGTCGAGGCCACCTATGCGGACATCTCACTGGCCCAGGCCAAACTGGGATTCACGCCCACCACCTCCATCGCACAGGGGATTCCCCGATTTCTGGCGTGGTACCGAGACTACCATTCAAAACAGGATTGAAAGTCAGCGTTTTATTAAGGAGTCCAGGAATGAACTATCAGGAAAAGCTTATTGGAAAATTGAACCGCAAATCGGCAGTAATCGGAATAGTCGGGCTGGGTTATGTGGGGCTGCCTCTCGTCATCCGCTTTATCGAGGAGGGGTTCCGCGTTCTGGGTATTGACATCGACGACGTCAAAGTCAACAAACTCAACGCCGGAAAAAGTTACATCGAGCACATTCCCGCCCCGGCCATACGCCGGTGCGTGAAGGCGGGGTTCAGGGCCACCACGAATTTTGCCGAGGCTCGCCAGGCCGATGCGCTCATCATCTGCGTCCCCACCCCTCTGGATGAACATCGTGAACCCGACCTGAGCTATGTGATCGGCACGGTAGAGTCCCTGATCCCGAATATCCGGGCAGGCCAGATCATGTCGCTTGAAAGCACCACCTATCCCGGGACAACGGATGAGGAACTGCTGCCCCGGATCCAGCAACGCGGCTTCACGGTGGGAAAAGACTATTTCCTGGTCTTCTCTCCCGAGCGCGAGGATCCCGGAAACAAGTCCTTCAACACACGCACCATCCCGAAAGTCTGCGGCGGCGACACCCCGGCCTGCCAGGCAGTGGGTGAGAGCCTCTACAGTCAGGTGATTGACCGGGTCGTTCCCGTCGGCTCCACCCGCGTCGCGGAAATGACCAAGTTGCTTGAAAACATCCACCGATCCGTGAACATCGGGCTGGTGAATGAAATGAAAATCGTGGCCGACAGCATGGGCATCGACATCCATGAGGTTATTGCCGCCGCCTCAACCAAGCCGTTCGGGTTTGTCCCCTATCAACCGGGACCCGGGCTGGGCGGTCACTGCATTCCGATTGATCCCTTCTATCTCACCTGGAAGGCCCGGGAATACGGGGTTCATACCCGTTTTATCGAGCTGGCTGGCGAAGTGAACAGCGGCATGCCGGAATGGGTCATTAACAAGGTCGCGGAGGCCTTGAACGAGCGCGGCAAATCCGTGAAGGGCAGCAAAATCCTGGTTCTGGGAATTTCGTACAAGAAGGATGTGGACGATCCGCGAGAGTCGCCCTCCATGATCCTGCTGGAGAAACTGCGCAAGCGGGGCGCCAAATTTGCCTACTCGGACCCCTACTTCCCCACATTCCCGAAAATGCGGGAACATCATTTTGTTTTAAAAAGCGTGGCGCTGACCCCGAGCAACATCGCTTCGTTCGACTGCATCCTGCTGGCCACAAACCATACCGCCTTCGACTACAAGGGGCTGAAGAAGCATGCGAAGTTGATCGTGGACACCCGGGGAATCTATCTGAAGCCTGCGAAAAATATCGTCAAGGCGTAGGGCTATTACACCACCGTTATGACCATTGCGGCCAGAACCCCCATCAACACCCCGGCCGAGAATCCGATGAAACAGGTTCGAACCCGGGGCGGACGGGGATGAAGGTGGCGGAGGGTTAAAAAGCCGACCAGTATGGCAATGACAAATGCCGTGGGAATGGATCCGGCCAATCCCGCCATGCTTGTGGAACAGAGGGCCGTGCAGCCTGCCTTAATGGGGGGCAGATCATATCCATTCGCCTCGCCGTAAAACAGGCGTCCCATTCCCGTCCCCATCAGCATCCCTCCCATGATTCCGATCATGAAGGTGCAAATGGACAAGAGAACGTTGCGCCGGGCGAGCCACCCGGTGACCGAGCCCGCAACGGCCCCAGCCAACATCGAGGCGAGAATTGTTAATTCCGCCAACGGGATACCTCTTGCGCTTGGATCTACCATAATCACTGTCCTCAGCCCGCTTCTGCGGGCGCTACCGATCTTCTGTATCCTCCTTATGAGGGAATACAGGGGATAAAGTCAAGCGCCCCATGTTCGTGGCCGGCGGCCATCCGACGAGCTCAAGCCAACGGGCGCAGATCGAAGGATGGCGGAGAGGGTGGGATTTGAACCCACGGTTCTAATCAACCCCATAAAAACGCGTATTCCTTAATGTTTTCGACTATATGAAACCCTATTGACACGGGTGAACGTTATGACTATTGTTATGACCAGAAAGAGAGGACGTTATGCCAAGCATACACAAGATCAAAAAGAGTCCGTTCTGGTTTGCGAGTTTCACCAATGCCGATGGGCGGCGTTCATTCAAGTCTACAAAGAAAAAAGACAAGCATGAGGCCAATAGACTTTGCATGGAATGGGCTGACGCCGCCAAGGATGGGCGGGAAGGCCGACTAAGTGAAGGCCATGTCCGTAAAATTATGGCCGACATCTTTGTCAGAGCAAATAAAACGGCGTTGCCATCCGGCACCGTCCGGGAATGCCTTCAATCCTTTTTATCCGCCAAGGCCATCGAAGTAGAAGAT
>CAMDCX010000033.1 GCA_945890715.1 PVC group bacterium
TTCTTTGTGGGAGGGGCGCTGTGCGCCGCGACAGGGACTATACAGGCTCTCGGGAGAAGGTCGCGGCGCACAGCGCCCCTCCCACGGAGCCTTGAGAAAGCCATTACCCCCTCGTTAGTGACCCCATACCTTTCATCAGACGGGTCTCAACGGTTTTCCAGGCGTATTCATCCTGAACATAGCGTTGTCCTGCTGCTCCCAGGGCGGTACGTAGTTCGGGGAAATCCAGTAGCAGCGACAGTGCCTCTTCGAATTCCGGATAGTTTCGGAACCATAGGCCGCCATTTGATTTCCGGCAATGAAAGGGCATGACGTCGCCTGCGGCATGTACCAGAACGGGTGTTCCGGCCAGCCATGATTCCAGAATCACGATGCTGAAACTTTCGTTTGTTGAGGGATGACAGAACGCCGTTGCTCCTGCCATGGCGTCATGTTTCTCCTGTTCGGTGACAAACCCCAAGTCCAGAATATGGGGTGCCAGTCGAGCGGGAGGATCATACGGGCCGCTACCGGTCAAAACCAGTTTGATATCTTTTCCCGTTCGTTCCCGAAAAACATCAAGATAGTCTAGCAGGAGGGGCGTTCCCTTCATGGGCTCACGGCGACCTGAATAGATCACATAAGGAGACGTCAGGCCGTGGCGGCGTCGGAAGCGGTCAGGATCGGCGGTGAAGGCCTCGATACCCATGCCCACGACTTCCGACCGGGAGGGATCCAGTCCATACAGTTTTACGGCAAGGTCGCGCTCCGGTTCAGTATTGAACAGCCATCCTGACACAGTCAGAAACATGTCCCGGATCGTTTTTAATGTGGCAAAGCATTCATCATGAAGGCAGGGAAGAAGCAGGGTTCGTTCCGGATGGATCTGGCTGGCAAAATACACGAGTGCAAAAAGGTAAGGCCCCATGATGATTTTATCATACCGGTGTCCTTCAGTTCTCAGATAGGCGTAAAGAGCCTGACTGTTCACATTATTCCGATGCCAGATCAGTTCCTCGTCACGGGTGATCTCAACGGATCGGCTGATGCGATTTTGAGCCTCGTAAAAAGCAGTCAGATCGCGTCCTCCATCGACAGGGAAGTACCTGACTGTGATTCCCTCAATATCCTTTTCGCCCGCCTCTATTTCGTTATCCCAGGTAAAATGATTACGGGCGCACGTGGCAAGAAAATCAACCTGCCAGCCCTTTTTCACAAGTCTTTCGGCAAGTTTCCTCAGAAGTGTTTCCGCGCCACCGATGGTGGGCCCTTCGGAAAAACGAGGCGAAACAAAAGCGATGTGGGGAGGGGATGCCATCAGCCGGGAGGGAGTTTTGACTCCAATTTGGCGATGCGCGTTTCAAGGGATTTGATCTGATCCTTGTATTTGCGGTCCACTTCCTCGGTGGCTGACAGGAGAAGGCCGTTGACCTGATTCTGCTGTGACCAGAGCCGGTAGGTGTAGAACTTCAACAGGCTCCAGATCGTCTTCTTAAGACGAACCAACAGGGAGGAAAACGCCGCCCTGCGCTCGCGGATCTCGAAGTCATTGATGTCCACATAAACGGCTTCCCGGAGGCTTTCCATGTAGAAGTCGAAGAAGTTCTCATCCTTCTTCAGGTTCATCAAGTTAAAGCGCTCGGCCCGGGCCAGTTGGGCTCCGACATACGCGCCGGCCTGCATTTTGGCGGCCACCGTTTCGCGAATATCAGCGTTGATCCGCTCAACATCCACTCCGGTGGCGCCAATTTCAAAAGGTCCTGTACTCATGTGTCAAACGAAGCGATTACAGCTTCTGGATGCTGATCATGGGCTCATCCTTTTTAACAGGAGTGCCGTGGGGGATCAGTAATTTCACAATTTTACAACGATACGGAGCCTTGATCGGATTGAAGAGTTTCATGGCTTCAACGATGCAGACTGTGGCCCCCTCGGCCATTTCATCGCCTTCCTGGCAGAACTCCGGTTTTCCGGGGCCGGGCGAGCGGTAGAATGTTCCGTTCAGGGGAGCGTTGACACTCGGTCCAGCCGGTGCGGCGGCTGGCGCCGCCGCCTTGGGCGCCGCCGTCGGAGCGGGAGCCGTCGTGCTTGCAGGGACTGGTGCGGCCGCCGCGGCAACGGGAGCGGAAACCAGGGGACCCGTCGTTACGCCGGACGCATTAATGCTAATGGTGCTGCCACCATGTTGAATGGTTATTTGTGAGAAATTCAAAGCGCTAACTTTATCAACCAACTGGCTGATGGAGTTATAGTCTGACTGGGCCAGGAAGGGAGTCGCCGTTTGGGCGGGCGCCGATGGAGGATTTTTGGAATCCATCTGTTTTTTGAGTTCCACGTCTGCAGGAATCGGCGAACGTTGTTCTGGCGGAAGCGCGCGCCACTTGAAATAATCCATGGCCACTTCGGGGAAGAGGCAGTAGGAGATGATGTCCTCTTCCTTTTTGATCAATTTCGGATCCACGCCTTCGGTGGCGTCCGGCAACATCGGCTGGAGAAGATCAGCAGGGCGTCCGCTGATGGGTTTTTCCGTGCCCAGGATTTTCTTGATAACCGCCTTGTCCATCGGAGCGGGCGAACGTCCATAAAGCCCCTTGGCGTAGTCCTTGACTTCCTGTGAGACGAGGGAGTAACGATCTCCGGAGATAACGTTCATGACCGCCTGAATGCCGATGATCTGGCTGGTTGGAGTGACGAGCGGGGGATAGCCCAGATCGGCGCGCACCTTCGGTAATTCCTCAAATACCTGATCGATTTTATCCAGGGCGCCCTGCTGGGCGAGCTGACCGCGAAGATTCGAGATCATGCCGCCCGGGATGTGATGCAGCAGCACTTCGGGATCAATGATATTGTCGGCCACATGAGCGCTGAGCTGCCGGGTGGGGATCAGTTCAAGGAAGAACTTGCAGACCTTCCGGAGCGCTTCCTGGTCGAGATTGGCGTGGTAGTGGGTTTCCGAGAAAATGGCCAGCATGGTCTCGACCGGCGGCTGGGAGGAAAACCCGGCCATGGGCGAGATGGCGCAGTCAATGGCACCAGCGCCGGCGCGGACGGATTCCACATAGGTGGCGGAGGCCATGCCGCTGGTGGCGTGCGAATGAACCTGAATGGGGATCTTGGTTTCACGAACCAAGGCCGACACCAATCGCTCGGCCGCGATAGGTGACAGGATGCCCGCCATGTCCTTGATGCACAGCGAGTCGATCCCCATGGCAATCTGTTCCTGGGCGATGGCGACATACTTGTCCACGGTATGCACGGGGCTGACGGTGTAGCTGATCGTGCCTTGTGCGTGACCGCCGTATTTTTTGACGCACTTGATCGCCACTTCCAGATTCCGGGTGTCATTCAGGGCATCGAAAATACGGAAGATATCCACGCCGTTTTCGATCGCCAGCGCGATAAAGCGTTCCACGACATCATCCGGGTAATTCTTGTACCCGAGGATGTTCTGGCCGCGGAGAAGCATCTGCAAGGGAGTTTTCTTGGCGCGTGACTTGATCTGACGCAGGCGCTCCCAGGGATCCTCCCGAAGAAACCGCAGGCAGACGTCAAAAGTGGCGCCGCCCCAGACTTCCAGGGAGTAGTAGCCGACATTGTCAACGACATCGATGATTTTCATGATGTCAGCGGTGCGCATGCGTGTCGCCCAGAGAGATTGATGGGCGTCACGGAGCGTGGTGTCGGTGATGCGAAGAGGAATGTGGTTGATGCTGTCGCGAATGATGTCCTGAGTTCCGATTGATTTTTTCTTAGCCATAACCTGTCCTTTCTAAAAACGTTATTTAAAACGGCCCATGGCGGCGAACTTTTCGAACCGCCGACTTGTTAGTTTTCGGGATGAAACCTTCTCCAAGCTTGAGAGATGCTTAAGAAGGACCTTTTTGGTTGTTTTCATCGTTGTCGCAAAATCGCGATGGGCACCCCCGACGGGTTCAGGGATGATTTCGTCAATGATCTTGAGTTGCAACAGCGACTTGGCGGTGATTTTCAGGGCGTTTGCCGCTTCGGCCGCCTTGGTGCCATCTCGCCAGAGAATGGAGGCGCAACCTTCCGGGGAGATTACGGAGTAAACGGCATTGGAGAGCATCAGGACGATATCGCCGACGCCGATTCCGATGGCCCCTCCGCTTCCGCCTTCACCGGTAACAACCGCGATGACGGGAGTCTTCAGGGCGGCCATTTCAAGAAGGTTCCGGGCGATGGCCTCGGCTTGGCCGCGCTCCTCGGCGTCACGGCCGGGAAAGGCTCCGGGCGTGTCGATAAAGGTGACCACGGGAATGTGGAACTTTTCGGCCAATTTCATCAGGCGCAAGGCCTTCCGGTATCCCTCGGGGCAGGCTTGTCCGAAATTACATTTGATTTTTTCGTCCAGATCCTTGCCTTTTTGATGACCAATGAGCATGACGCGGTGATTATCAATCGTCGCGAATCCGCCGATCATGCCCTGATCGTCTCCAAAGAGACGGTCGCCGTGAAGCTCAATGAATTCCGAGCAAAGTCCGCCGATGAAGTCCCGAATCAAGGGGCGTTCCGGGTGGCGTGCCACCTGGACGGTCTGCCAGGGGGTCAGGGAGGCGTAAATCTCCTTCAGTTTGCCGGCTCGTTCCATTTCAAGGCGGTTGAGTTCCTTAACCAACGTGCCAGTGGGTTCGGGATTCTTGGCCTTGAATTCCTCAATGCGGCTTTCAATTTCGGCTACGTCTTTTTCAAAATCCAAGCTCATCGTTACGCTCCATCCATTGGGGGTTGAGTGTTGGCGTGCGGCAGGTCAGCGGCAGCCGGCATACTTCAAGATCTTGGACAGCATGTCTTTCATGTCCTTGCGGTGAACAATCATGTCCACGAACCCGTGATCCACCAGGTATTCCGCCGTTTGGAAGTCCTCGGGCAACTTCTGTTTAATCGTTTCCTCGATCACACGGCGTCCGGCGAATCCGATCAGGCTGCGTGGTTCGGCGATATGAATATCGCCTACCATGGCAAAACTGGCGGAAACCCCTCCCGTGGTCGGGTCTGTCATAATGGAGATGTAGGGCAGATTCGCTTCCCTGAGTTGGGCCAGCGCGGCGCATGTTTTGGGCATTTGCATCAGCGAAATGATGCCCTCGTGCATACGGGCACCCCCGGAGGCGGAAAGAATGATGTAAGGGAGCTTGTGTTTAACCGCATACATCGCTGTTTGAAGGATTTTTTCCCCCGTTCCGCTCGCCAGACTGCCGCCCATGAACCGGAAGTCCATGATGGCAATGGCCACCTTGATTCCGTTGATTTTTCCAGCCCCCGTGGCAACGGATTCCTTCATGCCGGTTTTTTCGCAGTTTTCAACCGCTTTTTCAGCGTACGGGCCCTTCGAGTCGGAAAACTTCAAGGGGTCGTTCCAGCTGACCTTGGCGTTTAATTCAACGAAACTTCCTTCATCCAGGAGCACATCGACGCGCTCTTTCCATGTCAGGCGTTCGTGAAAACAGCACCGATCACAGACTTTCAGGTTTTTTTCCCACTCGTCCTTGTAAATGTGAGCTTTGCATGATGGACACTGTATCCAGATATCCTCTTTTTTAGGGGATTCCGGTTTGGCGGCTATCTCTTTCGATTTGTGGAACCAAGCCATGAGCCGTCAGGCCTCCTTAGTAAAGTGTTGCGATATCTTAGAAATGAAAATTGAAGCTGGCTCCCAGCCCGACGCCTTCAAATTTCTGGAGTTCCAGCTTGATTCCCATGTTCGGATTGGGGTTGAGCTGAAATCCGCCGATCAGGCCGAACATTTGATCCTCGCTCCGACCATCCATGGACAAGGTGGAAATCGCCGGCCCAAAATAGAAGCCCAGTCGATCCCATGAGCCCGGTTTCTCGGGTTTGGAGTAGACGCTCATGGTCAGGGAAACGAAAAGTTCGGAGAGATCCTTTGACGAACCGCTCCAGTCATCTTCAATGCCGACAGTGCGAAAGAAGGAGTTGGCGTCAACGCCGATCCAGTAGTTGTCAATATCATTCCAGGGTTCCAGAACCATAAAGTCCAGCATGCGGATTGTTCCGCCGAACAACCATTCGAAATTGGAGCCTTGTTTGATATTGCCCGAGTTAAAATCCGCCTCGCCAGCACCCCCGTAAAGGGTTAGCCATTTCGTGACATCCCAACCTGCAGTCGCGAGGAGGTGGTTGATCTTCGTGTCGGTGGCTCCGCCAAAATCAGACTTCAGGGCACGATTCTGTTGCTGAACACTGACGCCCAGACTGAGCGGGCGGGGGCCGCCGCTGTGAACCGAATCGGCAAACCGTGTTGAATCACCATTGAACAAGGCCCCTTGGTAGGCGGATGAATCCGTTCCTGAAGCCATGACGGATGTGCTCATTGCGACACAGTAAAGAATCGACAGCAGGCATGTGTAGGTTTTCATAGGGGGGGATACTAGCGATTCAAAGAGGCACCTTTCAAGGTCAAATTTCGGCGTGGCGCAGGCGCAGGGCATTGGCGATGACCGAGACGGAGCTGAAACTCATGGCGGCGGCGGCCAGTGTTGGGCTCAGGAGGACTCCGAATGCCGGGTAGAGCGCTCCTGCCGCGAGGGGAATTCCTGCTAAATTATAAAAAAAAGCCCAAAACAGGTTCTGGCGAATGTTTCGTGTAACGGCCCGGCTGAGCAGGATGGCCCCTTCGATTCCCCGGAGATCCCCTTTGACCAGTACCACACTGGCACTTTCCATTGCCACATCCGTGCCCGTGCCCATGGCCATGCCAACATCGGCTTCGGACAGGGCCGGGGCATCGTTGATTCCATCACCGGCCATAGCCACATGGAGCCCTTGTGCTTTCAAGGATTGGATGATTTCCCGCTTTCCGGACGGGGTCACGCCGGCGTGAACCTCGTCAATTCCAAGTTGCCGGGCGATGGTGTGGGCGGCGGCGGGATGATCCCCTGTCAACATCACCACCTTTATTCCCCTGTCATGCAAGGCCTGAATTGCGGCCGGGGTAGTGTCCCGGATCCGATCCGCCAAGGCAATGGTTCCCAGAATCGTCCCATCCACTATGACGGAAACCAGGGTTTCCGCTTTTTGTTGGGCGTGTTCGGCCTGGGATAGTTTCCAGACACGAACTTTTTGCCCTGCCACAATCCCGGCGACCCCTTCGCCCGCCATGGATTCAAAGTCTGAAGCCGGTTCGGGGGTGATTCCCTGTTCGCGTGCATGCCGCACGATGGCTTTTCCGATAGGATGCTCGCTGTGAATTTCCACGGAAGCCGCCCACCGGAGGAGCTCTTCTTCCTTTGCGAGACCCTGTACCGCGACGACCCAGGGCCGCCCCTCCGTCACGGTTCCAGTTTTATCCACGACCACGGTATCCACGTTTCCCAGCTGTTCCAGTACCTCCGCGTTCCGAAAGAGGATCCCTGCCCGTGCTCCACGCCCCATTCCCACCATGACCGCCATCGGGGTGGCCAGACCGAGGGCGCAGGGGCAGGCTATAATCAGGACAGAAACGGCGCTCACGAGGGCGTGGGCCAATTTCGGTTCCGGACCGAATCCCATCCAGACAATGGCGGACGTCAGGGCGGTTATAACCACGACGGGAACGAATACGGCGGCCGCCCGGTCCGCCACATGTTGAATCGGCGCCCGACTACGCTGGGCATCGGCCACCATATGGAGAATGCGTGCGAAGAGGGTGTCGGCGCCAACTTTCTCAGCTTTCATGATGAAGGAGCCGGAAAGATTAATAGTTCCTGCAGCGACAGGGGTCGTTGGAACACCTTCCACAGGGAGGAATTCTCCAGTCAGGAGCGAGTTGTCGAGAGAACCTCGTCCCTCCAGGATGACTCCGTCCACGGGTACCTTGCCGCCTGGCTTGACCCGGATCCGGTCGCCTACCCGAATCTCGTGCAGAGGAACCTCGGTTTCCCCGCCCTCGTGGATGACAAAGGCGGTGGTGGGTGCCAACTTCAGTAATTCCCGGATGGCGGTGCCGGTTTTGGTTCGGGCTCGCAGTTCCATGACCTGTCCGAGCAAGACAAGGATTATGATGGTGGAGGCGGCCTCAAAATAGACCGGAACTTCGCCCATGTGCCGAAATGAGTCCGGGAAAATACCCGGCGCCAGAATTGCCAGGATACTGGCCGCATAAGCCGTTCCGGTTCCTAGTCCTATGAGGGTAAACATGTTCAGGTTTCGCGATGTCAACGAGTGCCACGAGCGCTGAAAGAAGGGTAGACCGCATCCCAGGACGACCGGGGTCGCCAGGATCAGTTCGAGCCAACGGGACACTCGGGGCGAAACGAGATGATGGAGGCCGGGGAAGACCATGGGGCCCATGGCGACCAGGAAAAGGGGGATCCCGAAGACCAGTCCGATTTTGAAGCGCCGGGTCATGTCATCCAGCTCGGAGGTGTCTTCCTCATTTTCCATTCCGCTGCTTTCAAGCGCCATGCCGCATTTCGGGCAGGTGCCGGGCTTCTCGCTTTCCACTCCCTCGCACATGGGGCAGAAATAAGGAAGAATGGACGCGTGTGCCGCCGTAACAGGGGCAAGGCCGAGGAATTTCCGGCGACAGAATTCGCAACAGAAGAAGAAGGTCTTGCCGTTCCTGACGGCCGATAGTGCCGTCTTCTCATCTACAGTCATGCCGCATAGGGGATCTTTTACCATGTCTCACTATTTCCCCAGTGTCGTCGATAGGCAAGGATTTTCTGGTTTCAGCCTTTTCGCATCGTTCTGTACTCCCGTGGAGAATGTCCGATGGTTTTGCTGAAGAGGCGGGAGAAATAGTAGGGGTCGTCGTAACCGGCCTTGATGGCGATTTCACGGATTGTGAACGAAGTGGTGTCCATCAGGCGGCAGGCCAGTCGCATCCTTTGCTGGATCAGGAATTGCATGGGAGAGACACCGGTCTGGCGATGGAACAGGAGGGAGAAGTGGGCGATTGATAACCCCGTATGACGGGCCAGGGCGTTTCGCGTAAGGGGCTCGGCGCAGTGCTCCATGATATAGGTGACCGTGGGCTGGAGGTCATGCGAGGCCGGTGCCCGCAGGGTGGGGGAATAGGCCCGGTTATGAAAGAAAACAAGTCCCAGCAGGTGGTGGCATAATTGGGCCAGATAGAGGATGTTCGACTGGCTGGTGGCATCCGCGATGGCGGAGGTGGCGGCGTGGAAGCTGGATTTCAATCCGTCGATGCACGCCGGAGCCAGCGGCAGCCTGAATTCACCATCGGGGAGGAGTCTCACATATAAGCCCGCGTCGTTACCCTTGAAGTGAATCCAGTGAATCGACCAGGGCTCCTGTCCGTCCGCCTCGTAACGGTGCGGCACGCCCCGGGGAATCAATAGTGCCTGACCGGCCTCCAATTGACCGGTGTGGCCCTCAACTTCAAACAGCCCTCTTCCCGCAACGCAGACAATCAGGATGTTTTCATCGGCCCCCTTTACCCGCTTCCGGTAGTGGTGCCGCGCCTTCGGATACCAGCCGATATCACTGATGTAAAGGGACTGCATGAGCGGGTGCAGGCATTCCCGGTCCAGGATGGGACGAGGAATCATGTGCAGGATCTGCCCCCTGAATCCTTCGCTTTTCTTCATTTTATCCATGATTTGCCTGATTAGTTATTACAACTCCGATAATCAATTATTATGAAAAGACAATAATCCATCATTTTCGGCGAATTGTCTATTTCGAGTTTGAGCGTCATGGCGTATAGTTCACGGGAATTGGTGTATATGTTTGCACGGAGTAACACGACAACAAGGAAATCCTCATATGATAACCGTCACGCCTGTTGAATCTACCGTGTTGGGGCCGAAGCCCTCCTACAATCTTGCCTATGTCTGGATGATCTCTCTTGTGGCGGCCATGGGGGGGTTGTTGTTTGGTTATGATTGGGTGGTTATCGGTGGCGCGAAACCGTTTTTTGAAAAGTTTTTCAACCTCACCAGTGAAGCTCAAATTGGTTGGGCCAATAGCTGTGCCTTGCTGGGTTGTTTGGTCGGTTCGCTGGTCTCCGGCGCCTTGAGCGATAAGTTCGGTCGCAAAAAGCTGCTTCTTGTTTCAGCCTTTCTGTTTGCGGTGTCCTCCATCCTTACGGGCTGGGCGGGCTCCTTTAATACCTTTGTGGCATGGCGTATTTTAGGAGGGGTGGCCATAGGGATGGCGTCGAATCTTTCGCCTATGTATATCGCGGAAGTGGCGCCGGCTCATATGCGGGGACGGCTTGTTGCCATCAACCAATTGACGATTGTCTTCGGTATCTTGGGTGCCCAGATTGCAAATCTTCTGATTGCCGACAAGGTGGCGGATGGGGCGACGGCCGAGATGATCTGCCAGTCATGGAACGGTCAGTATGGCTGGCGCTGGATGTTCACGGCGGTTACTGTGCCTTCCGTGCTGTTTTTCATCGGGGCCTTGCTGGTTCCTGAAAGTCCCCGCTGGCTGATCAAAAACGGCAACCCTGAGTTGGCGCGTCGGATTCTGGCAAAAATCGGGGGCCAGTCCTATGCCGATGCCGAAGTGCGGGATATCCAGAATACCATCGCTGGCGAAGAGGTGAACCAGGTGCGCTTCAGCGACTTGATGGTTCCCAAGATGCGAAAAATCTTGTTGGTGGGTGTCGTGCTGGCGGTGCTCCAGCAGTGGAGTGGCATCAATGTGTTGTTCAACTACGCCGAGGAAATCTACAAATCTGCCGGATACGGCGTGAACGATATCATGTTTAATATCGTCATCACCGGGGCGATTAACCTGGTGTTCACTCTCCTGGCCATCGGGCTGGTGGATAAAGCCGGACGCCGGGTCCTGATGTTGATCGGGTGCGCCGGAATCGGGATTTCGCACGTCCTGATCGGTGCCGCCTATGTCATGCAGCTCAAGGGGCTGGCGGTCCTGATTTTCACCCTCTGCTCACTCGGTTGCTATGGCATGTCACTGGCCCCGATCACCTGGGTCCTGATCTCTGAAATCTTTCCAAACCGCATCCGCGGCGCGGCGATTTCAGTGGCCGTATCGGCCTTGTGGATCGCCTGCTTTATCCTTACCTATACCTTCCCGATCCTGAATGGCGCGATCGGCACGGCGAAGACTTTCTGGGTTTATGCGGCAATCTGTTTCGCGGGATTTTTCTTTGTCTGGGTGAAGGTGCCGGAGACCAAGGGTAAGTCGCTGGAGCAGATCGAAAGGGAGTTGGTGGACTGATGATGACCTCGCGTGAACGGATTCAGGCGACTTTGCGGCATATCCAGCCTGATAAGCTGGCGGTTGATTTCGGTGGCGGGTTCCAGACGGGTATCCATGTCAGTATGGTCTACAAGCTGCGCCAGGCGCTGGGACTCGACAAACCCGGCACTCCGGTAAAGGTGGTGGAGATCTACCAGATGCTGGGCGAGATCGCGCCGGATTTGCGTGATGCGCTCGGGATCGATACCGTTTCGCTTTGCGGAACCGGAACCATGTTCGGATTCCCGGCAAAACAATTCAAGGAATGGAGAATGCATGACGGGACGCCGGTCCTGGTTCCGGTGGATTTTAACACCGTTCTGGATTCCCATGGTGAATTGTTCCAGTGGCCACAGAATGATCGTTCCGTGGCGCCGAGCGGAACAATGCCTGCGGGCGGGTACTTCTTTGACGCCTTGAATCGACAGCCACCCCTGGATGAAGACCGGCTTGATCCGGTCGACAATATGGAAGAATTCGCGCCGGTTGACGGCGATGAGCTCGCGCATTATGCGCGGCAGGCCGAGGGTCTTTACCGGCAGACCGACCGCGCCCTGTTCTGCACGTTTGGCGGACTCACCTTTGGAGATGTGGCACTGGTGCCTGCCACTTTTCTCAAGAATCCAAAAGGGATCCGCGATGTTGAGGAGTGGTATGTCAGCACGGCGCTTCGCCCCGACTACATCAAGGCGGTCTTTCATCGTCAGGCAGACATTGCGGTGGAAAACCTCCAGAGGCTGCATGAAGCGGTGGGTGACAAGATTTCCGTGATTCAGACCAATGGCACCGACTTTGGTACTCAGAACGGACCCTTCTGCTCACTCGATCAGTATCGGGATCTATTCCTGCCTTACCAGAAGCGGGTGAACGGCTGGATTCATGCCCACACAAACTGGAAAACCTTTATGCATTGCTGCGGGGGAGTGGTTCCGCTTCTGGATGGAATTGTGGAGGCTGAATTCGACATCCTCAACCCGGTCCAGTGCTCCGCAAATGGGATGGATCCCCGTTTGCTCAAGAAACAGTATGGCGATAAACTGGTATTCTGGGGCGGCGGGGTGGATACCCAGAAGACGCTGCCGTTTGGTACTCCAGCCCAAGTTCGCGAGCAGGTTAAGGAGCGTATTGAAATTTTTGCACCGGGAGGCGGCTTCGTCTTCTGCACGATCCATAACGTTCAGGCCTGCACGCCGATTGAGAATCTCCTGGCGATGTTTGAAACGGTCAAACAGTATCGGTGAATTGTCACGCCGGGTGGTCGACATAGTGACGCAGGACGGGCTCACCGGTGTCCCAGCGCTGGAGCCGCTTGAGATCTGTGGTTAATTGGGAGGCCTGGGCCATTTTCTCATCACGGGACTGCTCATCCACGGCGGATTGGGAGTCCTGTTCAAGAAGAGTCCGGCGATGCTGCAATTCCGTTCGCCAGAACTTGAGGATCAAACTTTCCACGGCTTCCCGGTGACTTCCATCCAATCCGGTTTTGGAGGGGGCGCTCAGGACTTGGGCGGCGAAGCCAGCCAAAGTGCGGTGTTCGTCATCCCGTTCACCCAGCAGCTGCATGAGTTCCACGCCATCCCGGATGCTGTCCCGGATGACTTCAATGAATCGCAGGCACAGCGGGTCGGTAATCAGCGTCATCGGAAGGAAGAGTTCCACGATGGCAATCAGATCCGGGCAGGCGCCCAGATGTTCTGCCAGCATCATTTCGAGAGGCGGATGGATCGTGAGGGGGGGCGGGGGGGCGGAGGCCTCACGCTGAATGCTGTTTTTCAGCAGAGGGCGAAGCTCCGCCTGGAGGGCGGCTGCCGCTACACCCAGCCGTCTGGCCGCCGTCTGGATCAGGACATCGCGCTGCACGGCATTGGGGCTATGGCTGATGGTCGTCAGAATTTCACGGCTCACTTTCATCATGCCCATTTCGGTCCGGATATTTTCCTGACCGAGCAACAGATTCAACTGAAAGTCAATTGACGGAACCGCCCGGACGAGGGCCTCGGAAAAGGCGGGCGCTCCCTGTTTGAGGATGAGGGAATCAGGATCCTCGCCCTGAGGGAGCGAGGCGACGCGGACGGCCAGGCCTGCCTGCATAAACAGAAGGGAGGCCTTGAGCGCCGCATTGCGGCCGGCATTGTCGGAGTCGAACACCAGGACTACGCCGTCGGCATAACGCCGGATCATGCGGGCATGATCTTCGGTGAAGGCGGTGCCCTGGGCGGCGACCGCCGTTTTGAAGCCCGCCTGGTGGCAGCGAATGACATCAATCTGGCCTTCGCAGATGATTGCCTCGCGGGTTTCAACGATTTCGCGCCGGGCGCGGTCGAGGGCATAAAGAATGTGGCTTTTCCGGAACAACGGGGTTTCGGGACTGTTTACATATTTTGCGGCCTTGGGATCCTGCTGGAGGGTTCGCCCACTGAAGCCCACGATGCGGCCCTGCTCGTTGCGGATCGGGAACATCACACGGCCGCGGAAACGGTCGTAATAGGGATGTGAGCCGCCTTCCTCGGCGCGTTTGACCACCAAGCCGGCTAGGTCGAGTTTTGCCACGGGATACTTCTTATTCAGTGCCCATTGCAGGATGAAGTCCCAACGATCAGGAGCATAACCGATCATGAAATCCTCGGCGATGTCGCGGGTGAGCTGTCGTTTTTTCAAATACTCGCGGGCGACCAGGGCCTCCGGGCTGTTCAAAAGTTCCTTGTGATACAGTGCGGCGACTTCCTCATGAATCGTCAGGAGCAGTTGCTTGTCATTGGAGGGCTCCGTTCCCTGCTCGTATTCCAAGTGGATGCCAGCCTTCTCAGCGAGGATTTTGATGGCGGTGGGGAAATCCGCGTGTTCGTAGAGCATGACGAATTTGAAGACGTCTCCCCCGACGCCACATCCGAAGCAGTGAAAAATCTGACGCTGGCGGTTGATGGTAAACGAGGGTGATTTCTCCTTGTGGAAGGGGCATAGGGCCTTGATCACGGTTCCCTTGCGGGGCAGGGTGATATAGGAATCAATGACATCCACGATGTCGCACCGGAACCGGATGTCGTCGAGAACGCTTTTGGAGACCATTCCGGCCATTATGGCTCCCACTTTTCCCGTTTGCCGGCGCGGGCCTCACGGGCTTTTAGCAGTGACGTTTCGCCCTTGTTGACCCGGGTGATGATTCGATCGACGAGTTGGGTTTCCACGCCCGCGACCTGGCGGTAGATCCAGGATTTTTCACCGGTGATCTCAGGTCGTTTTTCGGGGGGGAGGCTATTTAGAAGGATGAAGACCAGTAGGGTGATTCCGACCGCTGTAATTCCGCCCGCCAGGGCGCCGCCAATCCGGTCGACCCAGGTGGTAAAGGTGAGTTTCATGACATATCGCAGCACCGAGTAGAGCAGGGCGATGATTAAAAGCGGAATGACGATCAGACAGATTAGCGCGGCGATCCGGGCAAGATCCAGTGGCATGCTATAATGGACGGCAAACCAATCCCGACAGGGGACGAGGCCGTTGACCAGTGCGGCCCATACGGAGAGAGCCATCAGGAAAATGGCCATCTGGGCGGTTAAACCCTGTCGAAAGCCGACCCCGATGCCGATCAGGATGGCAATGAAGGCGATGATGTCGGCGGCATTGAGTCCGAGTGAGTCGGTCATGATTTCCTCCCGGTGTTAACGCTGATATTTTAGCCAGTTCTTAACTTCCTTGGCCGAGGCGCCATCGGGTTCCAGTTCCAGGTAGCGTGCCAGTTCCTTTCGGGCCAGCGCGAGTTTAGCTTTATCCTTCTTGTAAATCAGGCCCAAGGCCAGGTGGGATGCGGCATGATTGGGAACCTTTTCGAGGATGGTTGTGAAGTGCGCGATGGCGCGGGTGTCGTCGCCCAGTGTGTTCAGGATGAGCCCGAGCATGTAACGGGCATCGGTCATGCCCGGGGCGCATTGGAGAGCGTGTTCGAATGAATCACGGGCTTTTTCGAGATCGCCTTTTTCGCGGAGCAATAAACCAAGGTTGAAGTGGGCTCCGGCCATCATGGGATCATTCTGAATGGCTCGTGAGTATTCCTGAATGGCCTTGTTCATGTCGCGCGATTGGTGGTAGCGGACAGCCAGGCTAAAGGCTTCCGTCGCCTTTTTGGGATCCCGAGCCGTGACGGGGGTCGACTTCGCTGCGGGAGGCGGCGCTTCAGGGGGAACTATTTTTCGTGTGGTGGGTGTCGGTATCCGTTCCAGAAGCGCGGCCCGTGCGATCGGGGTGTGGGAATCGTTTTTTGCGACGGCGAGATAACGCTGGAAATATTTTCGTCCTTCAATGGGATTCTTAAGCCAGTCACGCTCAATGACGGCCATGTTGAA
This sequence comes from PVC group bacterium, assembly GCA_945890715.1. Lineage (GTDB taxonomy): Bacteria > Verrucomicrobiota > Kiritimatiellia > CAIKKV01 > CAITUY01 > JAABPW01. The sequence continues at coordinate 15,516 of CAMDCX010000033.1, forward strand.
AAGGGCCGGCGCGTAGGATGGCGCCATGGCCAGAACATGAATCAGGCGATCTCGTGCGGAAGTGGCTCCCGTGGTGTAGAGGTCAACCAGCGCCTGGGCGGTCATAATGGCCGGCGAGCGCGAATCCCGACGTGAGGCCTCGTTCAGGATATCCGTTGCCTCGCGCCACCGATTGTTGTCCATATAGAGGGAGGCCATGTACGCAAGCGGGCGGATATCCTCCGTTGCCAGGTCGGCAACCTGCCGGAAGCCGGAAAGGGCGGCCTCGGTATTTCCGGTTTTAAGCTGGACGATGGACAGGTTCATCAGGGCGCTGGCGTCGCCTGGATCCTGTTCCAATACTTTGGAGAAGAGGGCTTCCGCTTTGGGTAGATTTCCATTTTCAAGAGCCCGGATGCCGGCCGCAAGGGGGTCGCGACGGCACCCTGAGCTCATTGCGAGTGCGGTAAGAACGAGGCTGATCGTGCTGAACAAAACATGTTTTTTCATAGGGAGTTGTTTTCTTTAACGGGATCAACTATAGCACGGGAAGTCCGGAAGGCAATCCGATCTGCAAGTGTGCCAATCGAACCGGAGATGCCGGTGGAGGAGGAGGACGGCAACCGCTTAGGGCTCTACATCGGCTGTGGCTGTTTTCTGCCTGCCTGCACGGAAAGGTAAGCGAAATGCACGCATAGGCATGTATGACACCCGTCAAATATGCAATCATGGGTATCACAAAAGGAATCAGCGGAGAGTGAAATGACTATATTATTGAATAACCGTGTGGCAAAAGACTTGCATGGCGCGGCCATGATCGTGTGCCTGGCTTCTGCCTCGGTGGCCTCCGCGCAAACCGGTCGCGCAACAGAGCTTTCTGGAGATGCCGCTTTTGACAGCGACAGTATTGCCAGCAGTGAGAATCAACTGCGCTGTTGGGTCAGCTACCCCGGGGCGCGGTTGTGTCTGAATCCGGCCGCTCCCAAGACGTTTGTGACGGAACCACTAGGCGCTGATCTTCCCCTGAATGTAGGAGGCTTCCTGGGAACGGGCGTGCTGAGGTTACCCAAGGTCCTGTCAGTTCGGATCGCCGATAACGGGAATTCCGAGGGACAGCCTTCCGTGACCCGGAAGACCACCTGGTATCCCTATAAACTCGGGATTGAGGCGGCTTATGCAGGGGATGTGACCCTATCGGGGCAGGATTTCTTTCTGGATGCCCAGTCGACGCTGGTTCGCGTGCTGACGGTCAACTCTCCGGGAAAACGGGAAGTCGTCCTGGGAGGGACGATCAAGGGAAGCAAGGGGGCGCGCTGGGATGAAGCCAAGCGGGTGCTTCGAGTAGACGGCGGTACCTATTCCTACGCACTGTGCTTCGTTGGCCTTAAAGGCGGGCAACTTTCACCGGAGAAACTCCAGGCGATCCCGGTGGTGGGGGCAGAGTCCTGGTCGTTGCGAATTCCCGTTGCCGCGGGAGCCACGCGCGTGGCGGTCGGGTTCGGCTTTTCGGCCGCCTGTGAGGGCGACGATCGAGCCGTCGTGAGGGTTCAAAAGGCGTTTGACCGTCCTGTGTCAATGTCACTGGCTGCCACCAAGGCGGTTATGGATGGCCTGTTGAGAGATGTGCCCAAACCCGGAGACTGGGGAATCCATGGCATTAACCCCCTTGGAGTCACCCCGCAACAGCACCGGCAGGCCTACTATGCCGCCTGGGCGTTTCTCTGTCTGAACTTCATGGATGTCCAGCCCGAGAATCGGGAGTACCCGTACCCCCAGATGACCGTGGGAAAGCCATCCTTGTGGGCCGAGGGGGAGAAGACCTGTCCGGCCACCTGCGGCTGGGAGAGCTTCCTTTCACTCCAATGGTTTTCACTCCTGAATCCCGCTACCGCGTGGACAACGTATGAGGGAATTATGACGCGCGTGAATGCCGACGGCATGCTGGGTGGAGAGTCCTTGCCGTCCCGGAAGGCGCAGACGGCTTGGATCCTCTACCAGCGCAAGCCGGACTTGGAAAAACTCCAGGCGGTTTATCCTGCCATTAAGCAATATTTGCTGTGGCGGGAGCGGAATCTGCGCTGGATGTATCCCGGCAATGATGACCCCTGTGAGCGGGATATGGAATTTGCCGTCTCCTGGCTGTTCGATATCGGGTATGCGGAGAAAATTGCCACGGCCTTGAAATTGGAGGCAGACCAGCGTTTCTGGCATAGTAAGCGGGTACCGTTGATGGGCGATATGCGCAAGTGGTTCTTTGCAGATCCGGCAAAACTTCATCAGTTCTATTTTACCAACACCGGACTCAATAACGACAAGCGCCGGGATAAGGATGTGTCTGAGATGATTACCACAGCCTTGAGCATCCAGGATATGCCCGAAGACCTGCATGCCCGGGTGGAGGGGTATTTTAAAGCGGTCTACAACCCGATGGCTTCGATTGCCGGCTTTGAATCGTCCAAACATGCCGATGCCAATCTTACCGCTTATGGGCTGATTGATCATGAAGCGGTGGTGGCCAAGTCCTACATTCAGACCATTTTGAGGGATGTGATCCGTGCGGGTGATTTCGCCGAAGTCACCCGGACCGGGCCAGTCGCGGATGGCGTGAAGCCTTCCGTATTTAATGCCCTGACCATCATCGAGTTTACTTGGCTGATGAACGGCATGCGTTTTGAGTCGGGCGTTCCGGTGGCGTTTGAGTTTCCAAAGGGAGACACGAATGGAAAGCTTTCGTTGAAGTGAATCAATCGCGAGCAGCAAGAAACTGCTCTTAATCGTAACCATAATCGCAAAGGAGTTCTATGGCAGACATCGCGAAACGCTTTGTAAACAATCCCATTCTGCGGCCGGCGGATATTCAGCCCTCGCTACCGGAATTGAAGATCCAATGCCTGCTTAACCCCGGGGTTTTCTGTTTTGAGGGTAAGATATGGTTGCTTTTGCGTGTGGCCGAACGGCCCCCGCAGAAGCCCGGTAAAGTGAGTTTCCCGGTTTTGGAGAATGGACAAACCAAAATCCTGGAGTTCGATGCCAACGATCCCGATCTCAATACAAGCGATCCGCGAGAATATAAATACAAAGGGGTGGGGTATCTATCTACCCTGTCGCACTTACGACTTGTTTGCAGTGATGATGGCGTGACGTTCCGGGATCCCGGCTTGCCGCCGCTGGTCGGTGCGAATGATCATGAGTCCTTTGGGATTGAGGATTGCCGCGTGGCGACCCTGGCTGACGGGCGCTATGTGCTGACCTATACAGCCGTGTCGGCGAACGGGTATGGGCCCGGAATGCGTGTCACGCGGGATTGGCGCACATTTGAGCATTACGGAATGGTCATTTCCCCCTCGAACAAGGATTGTGCCGTGTTTGAAGAGCAGGTGGGCGGGGACTATATCTGCCTCCACCGGCCGAGCGGGGTGATTGTGGGCGGTCATTACATCTGGCTCGCCCGCTCTCCTGATCTACGGCATTGGGGGGAGAATGTGTGCATTGCCAGGTCGCGACCGGGGATGTGGGACAGTGCGCGGATCGGGGCCGGGGCGGCGCCGATCAAGACGGAACGGGGCTGGCTGGTGATCTATCACGGGGCCAACGAGCAACACCGGTACTGCCTTGGGGCGATGTTGCTGGATCTCAAGAATCCGGCCCATGTTCTGGCCCGTGGCACCGAGCCGATCATGGAGCCTATCGCGCCCTATGAGACAACCGGCTTTTTTGGAAACGTGGTCTTTACCAATGGCCACCTGGTGGACGGCGATACGGTTACCCTCTATTACGGCGCTTCCGATGAGGTTATTTGCGGCGCCAGAATGTCGATAAAGGAAATTCTGAAAACACTGTGCTGACGTTTAAGAGTTTGAAAAGAAGCCGCGAAGGATAAGGCCTGAGTTATGAAGAAAATATTCGGAGAATATCGTGTGTTCCTGTCCTATCCTTGGGATATGCGGGTCTTGTTGGTGACCAACCTGATCTATGCCTTTGTCATGCCTGTGGTGGAAATGTTCATTGGGGCCTATGTCATGCGGAAATCCGATGACGTCAAAATGGTGGTGACGTACCAGTTGGCGGTGTACGCGGGAATCCCGCTTACCTTCTTCATCAACGGCTGGCTGTTACGGCACTTCCGCATCCAAAAGCTCTATTCGATCGGCATGCTGCTCAGTGGCATTTCGATGATCGTCATGATGGTTCTTCCCGAATTGAGCCTGGCGGGGCTGGCCGTGGCGGGTGGTTTGATGGGGATGTCGTTCGGGCTGTATTGGGCCAACCGGGACTTCCTGGCGCTATCAAGCACCACCGACTCCAATCGCAACTACTATTACGGCTTGGAAACATTCTTTGCTACGAATACGGGTATTCTGATGCCGTTGATCATTGGTGCCTTTATCGGGTGGTATTCCCGGAATGATGGTCAGTCGGCAAGCCAGGCATACCAGATTGTTACGGCTGTGGTGTTTGTCCTGGCGATAGTCGCTTCAATCGTCTGCCACCGTGGCCATTTTCCCAATCCACCCAATACTCCTTTTGTTTTCTTCCGGTTTCACCGACTGTGGCGCTGGCAACTCGTGATGGCGGTTCTCACGGGCCTGACGACGGGCTTTATCGTCACTGCGCCTGCGATGCTGGTGATGAAACTCGTGGGCAAGGAAGGGGCGCTTGGGACACTCTTGTCGGTTGGCGGGGCGCTTTCGGCGGTGGTGCTGTATATTATTGGCCGGGTCGCTAAGCCCAAGCATCGCCTTCATATTTTTGCCGTAGGTCTGCTCCTCTTTCTGTTGGGTACCATTCCCAATGCGATATGGTTCAATGCGTCCGGGGTGCTGATCTTCATGATTTGCATGGTGCTGGCGCGTCCGCTTAAAAGCATTGCCAACTTTACAATTCAGATGCTGACCATCGACACAGTGTCCCACATCGAGGGCCGGAACAAATATGCCTATATCTGCAACCAGGAATTCGGGTTTTTCCTGGGGCGGCTGCTGGGGTTGGGGCTTTTTCTCGTGTTGGCCTACAAGGTGTCCGACGTGTTCGCCCTTCGCTATGCCTTGCCCATTGTCGCCGGGCTCCAGTTAGCCGCCTTCTGGGTGGCGAGAACGATTCTGCGAGGCTGTGCCGCCGAAGCCGTTGTGAAAGACCTCACGTTGGGTGAGTAGGAAATCAGTGACGACCGTGTCGGGGCGGCGGTTCCGAATTAGATATTTTTCGGATTGCGCCAGCCTGCCCGGCAGCCCGGAGATGGCGGATCAACCTTCCCTGAGTCGATTGTGACCAGTCGGTCGCATTATTTTGCAAAAACATTTTTTTCGGACACGTTTTTTTGTTGCC
>CAMDCX010000034.1 GCA_945890715.1 PVC group bacterium
GAAGTCTTAATCGTAATCAGAATCGTAATCATAATCCTGATCATATTCTCGGATCAAAGCCCTATAGCGATTCATTTAGTTTCTTGTAATACTCCGAAACCAGACCCCGATACTTCGCCGGCGCCTCATCGGGACTCGCTTCAACAATATCATTCACCAGCGAGGTGGAATTCCGCCCATCCAGACTGGCCGCACTGCCCTCACCCAGTTCAGTTTTGGCTTTTTTCAGTTCAGCCATGGCCTTTCGCTTCCATTCCGCAATCTCTCCGATCGGGGCTCCCTTGGAAACGGCGTCCTCGGCCTGCCGCAGATGATGCGCGGCATTTTTCAGGGAGTCGGATCGCATCCCTTTCATGGAAGCCTGGGCGTAGGTGGTGTCCGCCCGCTTCGCCATCATCGCAAGACTCTGCGCTCCGGATCCCTTTTCAGCCGAATCCATGCGGGTGGTGCCCCCTCCATCGCCCCAGCCGTCCCCTTTCCCGGATCCGAGCTTGCCGCCGCCTGTGGCCTTCGTATCCGCCTCGCCATCCGCCGTGACCTGCCCCGACTGGGTGGGATCCTGCGTCCGCCGGGCCTCGATATTATCGTCGCCTTTCCCGATGGTTCCTGAAGCCACGGCCGATTCGCCATTCGCCATGCCCTGTCGTCCGACATTCGAACGGCCATCCTCCTCCTTGTGATCCGGCGGGGTAGCCCCCGATTTCCCCTTGGCTGAGAAAGTCGTGGTATCCCCCTCCATGACCGGCCCCCCCATTTCTATATCCGGCACAGCGGCATTAATGGCGCCATCCGCATCCGCCTTCTGCTTTTCCTCGTCCTCCTTCATCAGGTCACCGATGATGTCGTTCATCTCCGTCTGCAAGGGAGTCAGGGCGACCCCCTCGGGCATTTCCTGCTTGTCGGCGGCCTCGACCGTAATCTTTACCCCGTCAGGATTCTTCGGCAGCAACATCTCAAAGTCATCCAGCAGTTTCGCGACCTTCTCCATTTCCTCGGCAAGATACTCCCGTTTGGCAACCGCCTTCTCCTTCACCGGCCCGCCTCCCAGAGACTCGGTACCCGCCGCCTGGGTCACCTCCTCAAAAGTTGAAAACACATCCTCCACCAGATCGTTTCCGACATTCAGGTGAGCAAAAATATCCAGATCCTTGGGAACCTGCTGCAAGGCCTCCTTGATGTTCTTCTGGATCTCGTCGGCTTCCTCCTCCAGTTTATCGGTCTTTTTGCTATTCTTGTCCTTGTTCTCCTCAACCTTATCCATGGCGTCCTTTAATTTCTCTTCCATGGCCTTGAGTTTCGCCAGTTTCGCGCTGGCTTCCTTGAGGGCCTCCACCATCTCCAATTCTTTCTCCTTATCCGCCAGGGCGGTGGCCTCGTCAAATTTCTTCCTGACGGCCAGAAGTTTTGAGTACGCATTCTGCTCATGGGGCATCGCGACGGCAGGAGCATTCTTTTCGAGCTGCTCGGCCGCCAGAAGCATGTCGCCCCCGATTTTATCCTTCTCACATCCCTGGGCAATGGACATCAGGAAGGCGGCATTATCCTTGTCTTCCCCCTGCCCCGCTTCAGCAGCAGCTAGACAGGCTTTGATAAACGACGACACTTCGGAGCCCAGCGAATCCTGATCGGCCGTGACGGAAGCCGCCACAGCCATACCCTGGGTCACACAGAGACCGGTGGCTTTGATGATTTTATCCTGTTGACCAATGATCCCATCCAAAATTCCGATCAGGGAATTGTTCTTGCCATCATCCAGTGCTTTCTTCGCGGCCTCCTCGGCAAAGGTTAACTGACGTAGGATTTTCTCCTCCATGGACAGGGCGCGCCCCACCTGCTTCACTTTCTGCGCGGCCTCCTTGACACCCGGCACGCCCTGCAGGGCGGGAATGACCTCCGCCATTTCAGTGGCATATAATTTCCGAACCGTCCCAAGCAAATTCCCCAAACTGCGCCCGCCCCCCTTTTCCATAACCTGCTTAACGATCCCCCGTATGGTCTCCTGCCGGGCACCCGCCTCCATCCACTGGTCAGGGGCACTGGTATTCAAAATCCCCTGCAACTGGCGCGTTCGGGTAATATTTTCCCGCTGCAGCTCAATCACCCGGTTCAAGTCATCCAGAGTCTTCTTCGCCGCCTCCTCCTGTTTTTTCGCTGCAAGCGCCGCCTCATCCTGAGTGAACACCAGAGACGACGACAGGGTGACATTCTTCATTCCGGGTCGGTTGTCCTTTGCCACAACCCGCAAGGTCAGGTTTCCGGAATCGGTTGTTTTGCGAATCTCCCCTTTCCAAAGCGTAGTGTATTCCCGTGTCTTGGAGGTCACCCACTTGTAGGTTTTCAACACGGTTGCGGGTGCCGTCTTATCTTCGGCGTCAAGAACCTGTTCGACGGTGATTTCATCGAGTCCGAAATCATCCGAGACTGCAAAATCAATACTGGGTGCGCCGCCGGGCAACAAGACCACCGATTGCTTGGGATAGCTGATCGTCAGTGTCGGGGGGCGATCCGGCATGAGATTGTACCCCAACGTGGTTTCCGCCGGATCCCCGTTCGCCGCTCTGGCGGAGAGAACGAATCCGGACCCGTTGGTGACAATAACACTTCCCTCCCAAACCTTATCATTCCCCTTTCGGGACAGGGCCACAGCCGGGCCGAACCCTGCGAGGGCAATACCGGGCACAGGAGTATTGCAATGCACCTCAAACGATACAACGGATCCGGCCGGAACATCAATCGCCGCCGCCTGTGCATCGTATTGGCGTGGAGGTATCGCCATATAGGACGGCGGAACCACCTTCACCGAAATGGAGGTGAAGGCCAGCGGGGGACGCAAGGTGATGGCATACCAATCCGGCGAAAAGGAATCCCCGGCACGGAACCGGTACTGCATGGCCGTGGTGACCTTGAAGAAGGTATTGGAGAATCCCTCCACTCCGCGCCCTTTCAGCGCACCCAGATTATAGGTTTTCGCCGTCCCATCCGCTGATCGGATATCCAGCCAGACATCATGCCCGGCCTTCCCCTTTGCCTGACACGACACCGTAACATTCCCGCCCTGCAACGCAGACGAATTTCCCGGCGTGGTGCTCAGAATATGAGTCAAGCTCACCGGCGCCACATTGGAGAAAGGATTGATGATGCGCCCCATCGCCACCGGCCAAGCCTGTCCAACCAGGGGATAGGGAACCAGGGTCATGGCGATCGCCACTCCAAGCGCAATCTGTGCCCGCCGTAGCGTTCGCAGATCTTTCATAGCCTTGAAATCCAACCCGCTCCAGTGGGGAATATCCATGTTGAGATACGCCGCCGTAAAGGGATCCTTCCGCCCCGACGCCGAAAACAGGAGAAAATTGATCAGATGATTGTCGAGCTGAGGGAATGTCCGTTCAACACTCACCGCAACCAACTCGGGCGATGGACGTCGAGACAAGACCCGGAACAATCGCTCCACCAACACACCGGCGAGAATGACCAGAAGCCCCCAGGCCACGACCCGACCCCCCCGCTGGAAACGGAGCATGATATCCGTCGCCGCCATACTCTCGAGGATAAAGAGGATAACGGACATCCCGACAGTGAATTGGACTTCCGCACTCCACCTGTTCAGCATCCGGCCGACTTTAACAAGCTGTCCAATCAGCATTACAGGCGCCATGAGAATTCTCCTTTCCTTTAATCAGTCCCCAGACTATTTCGAGGCACTCTTCAGCACCTTGGATTTTCCGGGCAACTTAACCACTTTCATATTGGAAATATAAAAAGCTCCTGCCATGCCGGACCCGCCCGGCACATACATCAGAACCGTCATATACCGGACTTTCTTCAAATGTTTATAGGCTAGTTCCGAAATTTCTTCTTTCGGGAAAATAACCGTCATGGATTTCCAGGAGGCACCACCGCCCCCCCGGGCATCCCCCTTATAGATGCGCCTCAAATCCAAAAACTTCGGCAGATCGCCCGGCGGGACGCCGGGAGCCAAGGCGTAGCCAAGAAACAGTACCCGCAGGCTCACCCCCTCAGTGTAGAGATCGAAAGTACATTTGTAGCGATCCCCGGGCTCATATTCCATGACCGGAGTCTCCACCTTGGACTCATAACTATTGGGCACTACCATTTTCAAGACGTTTGATCTGCCTTTGTATTCAGGAAGGAAAGAGGCATTTTTATGGTTGCCCATCTGCTTGGAATTACCCGACCAATCGTAATTGAGCCCCCACCCCTCAAACGGGTCATTCGTGGAGGTAAAAGAGCTGTTAAAACACAGGTTTGACTCCGCCATCACCGGCGCAACCGCCATCACTACCAAACCACCCAAAACCAAACCTAGAATCCGATTAACGTGCTTCACGATATGATCCTTCCCTGCTTTAGGTCAGATTTCTTAATTTTCTAATAATCCACTCTATCGAGATCAAGGCGATTAGGCAACTGATGATCGCCCAATGCTGCCACAACGACTTGAACTCCGAAATCTCCTGTTCCAGCTTCTTCGGCTGGAGGGCGGCCAGGGTTCGATCCAACTCCTCCGCTGATTCGAAGAATACCCCTCCGCTGTTAACCGTAACGGCTTTGACGATTTCTACGGCCGCCGGACGCGGCACGGACTCAGGAGTGAACGGTTTGACCGAGAATGACAAGGTGTCGGACTCCAGCCGCGGCCCCCCCGTATCGGAGGCCGCCAAAACAGAATACATCCCCGCCAGCTCGCCCTTGAACTTGACGCTAAAAACCGGGGCCGATTTCCCCTCCACCACCTGATTCATCTGACTCGTCATGGCAAAGGGAACTTTCCGCTTGTCCGGCATGGTAATCTCAGCCTTCACAACCACCCCTCCAGGTGATTTATCCGTCCCGGTCCACCGCGCGGTGATCTCGACCTCCTCACCCAGGAAACATTGATCCCGGTCCATGAACACATCCCAGGCCTTGCCCTCTGTTTTTTCCAGCTTGGGCGACAACCACGACACCAACTGGTTCCAGAACCGGGAATACGGCTTGTTTTTCAAGGCATCGGGGCTCAACTGCCATTTCCAAATCGAATCGGAAAATATCGCCACCACCTTTCCCTGCCCGAAATCCTGAACCAGAATCATCGGCTGCACGCCCTCCGCCGTCTTGGCCTCAACCAGTACACGGGCCGCCGGCGAGGGAATCACTTTGGGGAAAATGGAAAGCACAGGGGGCACCTTCTCCCAAAACGCGACATCCCCCGCGAACGCCGCATGCGAACGCCCCTGATCCGTGAGGCGAACGGGAAATTCACCTTCCTGCGCCTTGGCGGCAAAGGACTTGGCGGGCAGTACAGCCTTTAGTCCCGTTTTCACGAACCCCTCCGGCGACCACGCCTTGGTTCCGCCCAGGAGAACCAGGCTGCCACCGGTCTCAACAAATTTCACCAGCGTTCGGGCACGCTCTTCGCCCAGTTCTTCCGCGCTCAGATTTCCAAGAATCACAATCTTAAACATCGCCAACTGCGATTCCTGCATGTCGGGGGCGACATCCCCCCGAACCCCGAAGGTCATGAACTTTCCCTTTGGCCCCCGGAGGAAAATGGCAGGATTGACCGTCTTGCTTTCCCGCAGGGTTCGCGAGAGATATTTGGATTCCCAGCGTGGCGTCCCCTCGACATACATCAGGCGATTCTTGGCGTCCAGCACCTGCACATTGACAGCAAATTGATTGTCATTGGTCTGCGTTTCCTTCGGAAAGGGAGGTAGGACAACCGTATAGGTGTTGATCCCCACGACCGAATGATCGACAGAAAAGACCACTTCACGACTTCCCCCCCCGGCGGGAATCTGCGTCTCCTGTTCCTGCAACGGAGCGCCATCCTTGAGCAATTGAACGCGGATCGGAAGCCCCTTTGTGCCCTGCCCCGAAACCACGGCCTTCAATTCCGATTGCCAACCCACCGTCACGCGGCGGGGGGTGTTAACCGTTTCAACACGGATATCGGGTTCCTCGTCCCAGACCGCATCCTTTTCCAAGACCATGGAATAGATGGGGAAAGGCCTTTTTTCGAGAGACCAATCCGAAAAGGCCTCGCGCGTGTCGAGCCCGTCACTCAACAACAGGCATCCGGTCACATCAAGCCCCTGATACCGGCCCACCGTCTTCTTCAGTGCATCCCGCAGCAAGGTGGAGGTCCCATTGGGAGTCAAATGCGTCGCCTCATCCAAGGCTAATTTTCCACTAAGATCCGCGTCAAAGGAGTAAATATCAATATCGCATTTCTCGGCCAGGGTAGCCATCCACGGCATCCCCAGAACACTCTGGGCAATCTGCCACCGGTTGGTGATGTCCTTGACCGGCGTCATCGTCATACTCTGGGATTTGTCCAACAAAACCAGGAAACGGGATTTTTGCGCCAACGTCTGGACGGACCGTAACCCGGGCATAAAAAGACACCAGGCCAGCAAAATCAGGAAAAGCGCCCGGAGCGCAATCATCGGAACCAGAGTCCACTCGCGCTTCGCATAGAACCAGTACCCGACGAAGCTGACCGCCACGGCCACCAAGGCCCCCGTTACAATTACCGCCGCAGGCACTGTATGTTCGTAAATGATCACGAGTCCTTGTCCTTTACTTTCCCGGAAGGGGCAATTGCCAGTGAGTCAGTCAATTTCGACCCCTTCCGCATCAGGAAATTGGAATAGAATGACTCCAGGATAGCCACCAGCAACGCCAACCATAAAATCGGCTCACCCAATGTCTTGCCGACCCGGAAGTCCTCGATTTTTTTCATCAGCTCCTCCTTGCCGGTCGCCATCTGAATAGTCTTCACCCCCAGGATGGCCGGAACATCTTCCGGTTTGACGGGCGTCAGGTCAGACTCGCCACGGGGTATATTGATGGCCAATGCGGGCTTGTCATTGCCCCCGCCTGGCTGGTTCAACCGGTAGATGCCCGGTGCTGTGAGACCTTCCGCGAAAGAAACCGTTTCGCCATCCACCACGGCGCTCCGGATGGAAACGGACTTTCCCTCCGGGCTTTTCAGGACGGATTCACGCGTGGCTTCAGGCAGGAATTCCGACAGGGAAAGACTGTCCCTCGCCCATAAAAAGGGCGTTCCCGAACCGATTCCGGCGGAGTACTGAACCAGTTGATGAGCCATGGGAAGGAAGTAAGGCGACAACGGAAAGTCACTCCACGAACGATCCGCCGACACGGTGAACAACAGCGTCACTCCGCGGCCACTGGGGCGAAGGATCATGAAGGGGTATCCCGCCCCTGTGGAGACAAGGGTTTCGGCTTTTTCCTTCAAGGCCTCGCACTTCAACTGACGCTTGATCACCAGGCTCGGCGCAATTCCGGCTCCCTTGAAACCCGATACAATCGGGTGGGCGGGCTTCTCCCAGCTCAACAAACGCTTCCGTTCCGCCATCGGCAGATCAAGGACTTCAGACGGCATCGCGGGCAGGGAGGCCCAGGAACCGTAGTCTGCCATACCACCCGCATCGCCGGGAAACACCACCAGTAAGCCGCCAGTGGCAACATAGCGCTCCAGCGATTTGATCTCCTGCCCCGCCAAGGGCATGACGTTGCAGAGCAGAACACACGAATAGGTGCCAAGCATTTCCCCGGCCAACCCCTCGGGAGTGATCGATTTGACATCGATGGAAGAGACACCACCAACCCCGGTTCCCAATGCCGCTCTCAGGAACAGGGTGCTGTCCTTCGTTCCCACGCACAACACGGGCAACTTCTCCCGAACCCGAAGCAAAAAGAAAAACGAGTTATCCACCGCGAGACTGTCATCCGGCGTCTCGATCCGAACCGTATGAACGCCCCCTCCCTGGGGCGGGATCATGAACTTGGCTTCATTGGCACTCCCGCCTCCCAGCGTCACGGAGCGCCGCCCCAGCTCCTTGTCATCCACAAACAAAGCCGCCGTCGTTTCAAGCTGGGTCCCGCTACGGAGAAAACGAACCGACACCTGGCACGGGGTTTCCGTGGTAATCAACTTGGGCTCCACATCCACATCAATCGGCGCGACATTCTCCGGCTCGGGCGCCCCGAGGAGGGTCACAAAACAGGTAGTATTATCCTTCACCTTCGAGGGATCCCAGGGGCCTCCCTCTGAAACCGCCTCCTGGGAGGCAGGCGCATTCGTTCCCGCGGCTGTCGCCTTGTTAAACTTGGCCCAGGGCAGAAGCTGGTGATCGGAAATAATATGGAGTTCGCGCTCGTTACGGCTCCCATCCTGATCAAGCGCACCCAGACCGGCCATCGTCGCCGGACAAAGCTGGGACGACCCTTTGGGCAGCAGGAGCGCCCGGAGGCGGGTAGCCGTTTCTTCCTTCTTGTTCGTCAATTGCTCGCAAATGGGCATCACCTGGTCGCCGGCCAGATACACGCAGAACCGGTCCTTTTCGGAAAGCCCCTCGATGATCGAGGCCGCCAGATCCGTGGCCTGATTCCATACCCCCTGCCGCCCCATCTTATAATCCATGCTATAGGAGCCATCGATCACAATGGCCACATCACGGGCGGCCCGGCCCAGAAGATTCCCAAAATCCTTGGTGCGGATCATGGGCATGGCAAAAGCCGCCGTCAGAAGAGCCATCAACAGGGTTCTCAGCAACCACAACAGGAAATTTTCCATCTTGATGCGACGCGATGACCGCTTGGCGGCGAGTTGAAGGAAACGGATCGTACTGAACGGCAGGCGCACCGTCCGGCTCGACTGGATCATGTGCAGAACCAGGGGAATGAGCAAAGCACCCCCGAACGCCAAAAATATGGGATTGAGGAAGGAAATCATAAAACAAAGGAATTCAGAATCCAGAATTCAGAATTCAGAATGAAATATATCGGTTCTATTTGCATGGCGCCTATATTCTGACTACTGAGTCCTAACTTCTGACTTCTCTCTTTCCTATTTCGGCTGTCTCCGGCGCTCTTCCAGATACGCCCTCACATAGGTCTCCACGGATTGATCGGTCTGAACCAGACGATAATCCACCTTCATCCCCTCACAGGTCGTCCGGTACTGCTTCAGAAATTCCCCAAACACCTTTTGGTAATCGGCCGCCAGGGCCCGGGGATCCACGGTAAGCAGTTCCCCGGTCTCCAGGTCCTCGAACTCAAAGCCCTGCTTCAACGATAAGTCAACCTCGACGGGATCGAGAACATGGAACACAATCACATCGTGAAGCCGCTTCCGGAAATGGGCGAGAGCAAGATTGACTTCCTTTTCGTTGTCCAAAAGATCTGAAATCACGACCACCAGAGCGCGCTTGTGGATTGAGGCGGCGATCTGGTGAAGCGTCTCCGCCGTATTGGTGGTGGAAGCAGGCTCGATCCCCTGCAACCGCTTAAGCATGTTATGGAGGTGGTTGATCGAGTTCCGGGGCTCCACCTCCATGTCAATCTTGTCGGAATACACAAACAACCCGACGGAATCCCGGGCCTTGACCACCACGTAACCCAGGGCGGCAGCCAGACGGCAGGCGAAATCATATTTCCGGAGGCCGGCACTGCCGTAGGCCATGGAGTTGCTGCGATCCAGAATAATGTACACCCGCAGATTGGTTTCATCCTCGTAACGCTTGATGTAATAACGGTCGGTTCGGCTCAACACCTTCCAGTCAATGTGCTTGGGATCGTCCCCCACCCCATAGGCCTTGTGATCGGCAAATTCCGAACTGGCGCCTTTCAAGGGACTCCGGTGCGCCCCTGAGAGGTTTCCTTCAACCACATAGCGGGACATCAGCACAATCCGGCTGAGCTTATGCATTTCCTCTGAGTTGAGGAACGCCTTAATCCCCTCGCCCCGGGGCTCCTTAGACACCTTGACGGCATCATTTTTATTGGGTTTAGGTGTCTTGGCCATGGAATTTAAGACTTAATCTTCATCGCCTGTAATCACACTCTGCACGGGAACTTTGGAATCCTCAGTCACCGTCTCTTTTTTGTAGATATCCAACTTGGCTCGAGCCGCCTTCTCAACCTTGTCCCGCTTGGCAATTTCATCCAAGAGGAACCGGGCCCAACCATCCTTGCCGCGTTCGGCGAGGATTTTTCCCTCATACTGGACAAGATCCTCGTCTCGCTTGGAAACGTTCACAGGCTCCTTGCCACCCGTAAAGGAATACACCACTCCGGAGGTGTCCCGCTCCTCAAGCATTTCCTTGCCTCCTTTTCGGGCCAGAAGATCTTTGTACCTCACGATCACCGGATGCACAACCATGACGCGCTTCACCGGGTCCACACTCTGAATGTTCCCCGTAACTGCAATGGCATCGCCCACCTTGGATTCGGGCGCTTCTTTGAGTTTTCCGAGGGAAATGGTTTTCACCACTTTGAACTTGATGAACATCTTGGAACTTGGCTCGCAAGTGGTCAGGTTGATAATGGGACACCCCTGCTCCACACCCGACTCCATTTCCAAGATTTGAAGATAGCGGAAGAAATGCGGCTTTCCGAGTGCTTCGTCGAGAATCATTTTCCGCATTGATGCCGTTTTTGCAAACGTCAGGTCGCGCGCCACTTCATTTCCACTCGGGACAGCCCCTTGAGCGAAGATCCCCGAAAAAAAAAGGCACGCCACACTCACACTCCAGCAAAATCCTGCTCGCATCATTGGGTCACCGCATACATCAGAATGTTCTGTCCCAATCGCTGAGAACTGATGTCGTCATAGGCGCGCGCATACGGACTCTGCGACATCTCCCAGCCACCCGCCATGCCGAAGGGGCTGTAGATCACAGCCACATGGCCGCTCAACTCAATCCCCTCGAGCCGCGGCGGAATCACCGCCATCCCCATATCCTGTTGCAAGGCCGGGGTCACGCCCACCTTCTGCACATCGTTGGGAGTCTGGTAAATCACATTGCCCAACGGGATGGCCTTCAGGGCATTGCCGGGAAATACGGCAGCCATCAACTGGCGGAACGACAAGTCAAACCCCTTGCGACCGCAGCACGCCTCAGCCAACAGGAACCCGCCGTTCTCAAGGTATTTCTTGAGCTGCTCGGCCTCCCCCTTCCGCAACGTGAAGAACTCATGCCCGGTTAGATAAAGCAAGGGCGCATTGAAAATGGCGGGATCCGTGAGCCGGGTCTCTTTGATCGCGTACTTCACGGGCACTTCCGTTTTATTGTTGAATGTCTGCATCAGCACGGACAAGCCCGCATGCCGGGTCTTCCAGATGCCGTCATAGACCACCTGCACCATCGCCACCTTGTCTGCGCCGGATTCCGACTTATCCACGAACTTGATAGCTTGCGCCTGACTCTTGGCCCACGCCCGCATGGCCGAAGAATACGAGAAAATGTTCACCCCGAGTTTCTTGGCGGAGGACGGCTCATAGGCCTGGTAATCAGGCTCCACCTTGTCTTCCCATCCCACCGCCATACACCACCGTGAAACCAGCGCCACGACCCGGCAATTAATTTCCACTCCGTCAAACCAGGGCTCGTTGCCCATGAACCCCGATTTGCGGACTCCCGGACAATACTTGACTTGATCCAGGTCATAGTAGGAGTGAAAAATCGGATGATCCGAGGTTAACCGCTGAATCGGCTGCTCGGGAAACATCAACCCCAGCTCCCTGACGGTGGATCGGTAAAACGGGGCCGAGCCCAAACCGGTATTATAGATCAACATGCCGCCCGACAGCGCGTAGGCACGGAGCTTCTGACGCTGCTCCTCGGTGTAGGAATAGTTGTAATGACCGGACCGATACAGAATGGGATTTTTAGCCGGATCCGTGTCAATCTGAGCAAGCGATGCGGTCTCGGTCTTGTAGCTGACGTTGATCAGATCCTTCATGCTCTTCAGGAGATTGTTCACATCGTTCGGCGTGGCATTCCACTCCTTGTCGCCCGCGCCCGGAGCCGATAGCACCGTCGTCGTCAGACACAACAGCAGACTCAGCCCATAAGCAATCAAGTTCATGACCAATGCCTCCCTTTTCCGATCCCCATTTCAGGTCTTCGAATACTGAATCGGGAGATATACCAAAAAAAGAAACACAGGCAACGCCTATTCGCAAGGAGCGGACTTGACATCACCCCCAGCCATCGGCACCATTCCGCGCCCTATGAAGAACACAACACGAATCGCTGTCCTGAGTGGAGATGGAATTGGTCCCGAAATCATGGAGCAGGCCATCCGGGTCCTGAATGCTGTCGACAAACGCTTCGACCTCGGGCTGGACTATATCCCCGCCGATGTCGGAGGCGCCGCCATCGACCGGCAGGGCTGCGCCCTCCCGCAAAGTACCCTGAAAATCTGCGCCTCCAGCCGGGCCATCCTTTTCGGTTCCGTCGGCGGCCCCAAGTGGGAAACCCTTCCCCCGGAGCAGCAACCCGAACGGGGCGCCCTGCTTCCCCTGCGCAGGCATTTCAGCCTGTTCTGTAACCTTCGCCCAGCCAAACTCCCGCCCGCCATGCTCCCCTGCTCTCCCATCAAGGCCGAACTCTGCCCGGACGGATTTGATATCCTGTGCGTCCGGGAACTCACCGGCGATGTCTATTTCGGGCAACCCAAGGGCCGTGAAGGCACCGGCCCTTCCGAACGGGCCTTCGACACCATGGCCTACACCCGTTACGAAATTGAACGCGTCGCTCATGTGGCCTTTACCATGGCGCGGCAACGGAATAAAAAAGTGACGTCGGTGGACAAGGCGAATGTCCTCACCTCCATGGTGCTCTGGCGTGAAGTGGTCACCGAAATCGGCCGCGACTATCCCGACGTCACCCTTCAACACATGTATGTGGATAACACCGCCATGCAGTTGTTGCGCTGCCCCCAGCAGTTTGACGTGCTCCTCTGCGGCAATATGTTCGGGGATATCATCAGCGACGAATGCGCCATGCTGGCGGGCTCGCTCGGGATGCTCCCCTCTGCCAGTCTGAACGAGAATGGATTCGGCCTGTACGAACCGGCGGGCGGCTCCGCACCGGACATCGCCGGAAAGGGTATCGCCAACCCGATCGCCCAGATCCTTTCCGCCGCCATGATGCTGCGCCATTCCCTGGAACGGGACGATGCCGCCACGGCAATTGAACAGGCGGTGGAACGCGTCCTGGCAACCGGCCTGCGTACCCGTGACATTGCCCGGGATCCGGGGCAGACCGTGGTCGGCACCGCCGGAATGGGCGACGCGATCGTCAGCGCCGTCCTGGCGGGGTGATCTCCCCGCCCCGTGACTTTGCCGGGGGCGCGGCCACCACCTTGAATGACAGGGCCGGAAGCGTCGTCGTCACCGGGCGCGTCACCTTTAGAGACGTGACGACATTGGTCACGGAACCGGGCTTACCCGGCTCCGCGTTTTTGGCGGCCTTTTTCTGACGCCAGGCAATTTCTTCAGGCGTGGCCGCACGATCCACGAACAAAGTCGCCGATAGAATAAGATTGCCCGACAATTCAAGCGGCACCTTGCTATCGGCAAACACAATAATCATGGCTTTGTCCCGTTCCGCAGAAATATGGGCCTTGCGGATGGAAATCCCCTTTGGCGGATCCACCAATTCCACCCGGATCGGTTTCTCGTAACCCGGCCGCCGCGTCAGGGTGACGGGAATTGCCGTCTCCTGCCCCGGCGACAGCTCAAGGCCGCCCGCCGCCAGTTTCGGCGTCACAGAGTAAGGAACAACCGGGCGCGTCACCCACACGGTTTCTTCCTGAAAGGGAAGCAGGTGCTGGTACAAAAAAGCCTGCATGAGGTTTTCCGCCGGAACCGCCAAATGAACAAGGGTTCTCCCCCCCGCCTCCGCTTTCCCAACCAACTGGAACGACTGCTTCGCGGCGGCTTTGAGGGACGCCGATACCGTCAGGGTGAGTTTATCCAGTCCCTCGGGAATGACCGCCCCATCCAGTGACAAGTCAGACGAGGAGTCATGCAGCGAAAGGGTGATGGCGCCTTTGAAATTGTCACGGCGGATCACATGAACCGTCAGAGGCACCGTGCCGCCTGCCGGAAGACAGACCGCCGCAGGAGTCATGCGCAAGTCGAAATCGGGACGTGGCTCACTGAGTCTCAGACGATAGGCATACTCCGCCCCACCCCGCCCCTGCTTATCGGTGATCATGACAATAAAGTTTCCGGTTTCAGGCAGTACCGCCATCAATCCTGAGTCCGCTTGATGCGTAATAAACCCCTCGCCCGTGTCTTTGATATCATCATTCTCCGCCAACATCTGGCCCCGGCTGTCCAACAAGGCAATCGTGGAATCCAGGGGGGAACCCAGTCGCCGGGCATGTACGTCCAGGCAAATGGACTGCCCTTTCGTTCCGGAAAAGCGGGTGAAATGTTTTTCGCCAGCCGTGCGAATGCACCCATTGAGCACCACCGGCAAAACCACTTTCTGCGCTTTGGCCTCGAGCGTCGCCGGGTGGGACTCCGTTCGTTCCGGAAGTTCGCTGAGTGAAAAAAGGATCGGATTGGAGATCCATTCCCGGTTGGTGACCACGAGATGCTGAAGCGCTGGCGCACCGGGTCCCGCCTCCACCAGCATGGAACTGCCGGGCAGATTGACCCCGGTCAAGGCCACCCGGACAGGCTTATCCCCCCGCGGGGCGCCCAGCGGGAAAACAGTTGTGATAAAGGGTAGCTCACCAAGTTTGACCCGATAGACAAAATCCTCCCGGCCCCGATAGAGGGAATCCCGGATCGTCAGGGTGTACAGCCCGTCTTCGGGAACCTTATAAAACAACACCGGATCCTGCCTGAATTGAAACTCACTCGCCTCGGCAACGGGCTTTCCGCGGGAATCGTAAAGGGCCAGGATGGCCTGAAACCAGCCGGGCACACCATCGGCAATATAAGGCAACAATGCCCGGGCCGCCACTTCTGCGACCAGTTGCTGCCCCTTCACGGCGGAAAACCTGAAGGCATCCACATCACCCGGAAGGATCACTCCATTAATCACAACGGGTAGGGCCGGAAGGGTCATGGCGGCCTTGAGAGTGTTGTTCGTTTCGACCTCCTTCACCTCATTCAACTGGCCGATCTGGAAGGTGAGTTTGTTTGATAGGGAATTGGTCGTCACCAGGCAGAGATCCCGGTTGCCAGGCTCGACATCCGGCGCCACCGTCACCCGGAGCGTGACCACTTCATCAATCACCGCCTGGTTCTTTTTCTTGTTTTTCCGCTTCTTGAACTCGACCCCGGCCTCCGGATCCTTGGAGTCGATCACCTGGGCCGTCACTCCGGTCCCGGAGATCAGCGCAGCCGTGGCGCCATAGACATTTTCGCCTCCAATTTTGACCGTCACGGTGGTTCCCTGCCTGCCCCCCGCCGGATAAAGGTATCCGATGTGGGCGGGCTTCTCGGCTTGGAGGGATTTCTGTGCAACGGCGGGCAGAACGCTCATAAGGAGAGCCACAAACACAGGCATGACCTGCCGGGTTTTCACATGATCTCCCGAAGTAATCCGCCGGTCTCCTTGGCGGGAATTTCATGGCGAGCCAGCGGCGAGACACACACCTTGGCACCCTGAGGCGTCGTTAATTCCGCCGCCGGGTCAATGTCCAGCAACTCACACATACTGCCCAGCAGATCCCAGGGATAAATGGGCCGCTCCACGACCGTCTCGCCCCGCTCATCGGTCTTACCCACGACCATACCGCCCCGGAACCCGCCTCCGGCCACCAGCGTTGAGAATGCCTTCCCGTAATGGCCCCGTCCCCCATCCCAGGGCGCTTCCTGCTGAATTTTCGGAGTACGCCCGAATTCCCCTCCAACCCACACCAGCGTACTGTCCAGAAGGCCATGATCCGACAAATCCTGAAGCAGGGCGGACACCCCCTGGTCGAGCACCGGGAGCTTTTGGTTCATTTCCTGGAAGTGCTTTTTGTGCGTGTCCCAGCCTTGGTGATTGAGGGTGACGAACGGGACACCCCGCTCAACCAGCCGACGGGCGAGCAGGCAGGACTGACCGAATTTATTCCGACCATAACGATCCCGCGTTTCCGGCTTTTCCTCCGCGAGGGAAAATGCCTTGCCGGTTGTCCCGAGGATCATTTCATAGGCCTCATCCCGGCTCGCATTAAGGGCCTTCACCACGGATTCATCGCGGTGATCGGTTCCGAATCCATCCAGATCACCCAGCAGTTCCCGCCGGTCGCGCTGCCGTTGCTCAGTCACCGACTCCGACACAATCCCCTCAACCGCGAACGGGTCGCGCCCGGGATCGCCGCCCGTCGAAAAGGGCTTGTACTTGGAGCCGAGAAACCCGGATTCCGAAAAACGGCCCTGGGGGGACGTCACCGTGATATAGGGAGGAAGCTTTCCCTTATACCCGCCGTTGTAGCCCTTGAAATAGGAAACAATGGCTCCGATGCCGGGACACACCAGCCCGTTATCGGGTTTCCGTCCCGCCTGAACCAGGTAGGCGGCGGTCTCATGCCCGTTGTTTCCATGCGTCATCCCGCGAAGGAGCGTATATTTGTCCGCCATCGTCGCCAGCCGCGGAAGCATCTGGCAGATTTCAATGCCCGGCACATTGGTGGCGAGGGCCTTGGTATAGGGTCCGCAGTAATCACGCCCGGCGCCCGGCTTGGGATCAAAGGTGTCCAGATGCGACGGCCCACCCCACAGCCAAATCTGAATCACCGACTTTGCTTTTTTGCGATTTCCCGGCTTAAGGAGCGTCGGCACCGAGAGATCGGCGCCCTGGAGCAGTTGTCCACGCGCCATGAATAAACCCGCCAACCCCAGAGTTCCCGCCCGCAGAAAGGTCCGCCGAGAGAGAGCTCCGTCAAGGTGTGAAGATGATGCGCTCATGATGATGTCCTCCAAAGTGAAAAGTTTGAACAGAAGTCGCAAAGATCGCTAAGGCTGGCGCGGCGAGTACGCCGCACCAGCGAAAATATTTTGAAATTCGAAACCATGGCGTTTGCGCCGCAGGCAAAATAATTCTCTCCTTCGCGGCCTTTGCGACTTCTGTTCAAATTATCTTTTATGCTCACGATTAGGATTATGAAGTTTGATGTTGTCCTCAATGTTTCATGATGAATTCAGTCGAATTGATCAGGGCCCAGGCGAGGTCACACACGGACTCCGCAGGCTTCCGCTTGACCGACGTCAGGTAATTCCCCGCTTTCTGCCGTTCCTGCTCCGTCGGGAACCGGGACAGAATTCTCAGATACAACTCATTCACCAGCTCGGGATCACTGACAGGACTCAGCACTTCAAAGGGCTTTTTCAATCCCCCCACCACGCCACTCTGCTGGGCGGACTTCCCTTTTCCATCCCCCTTTCCTTTGGCTCCCGCATTCATTCCCCTGCCCCCTCCGCCCCCGGGAGTCTTGAATCCCTTCGCCAGTTTCATCAATACTGAACTGCGTTCTATCTTCTTCTGGATCTGACTTGAATTCAGCATGCATTGAGCCTGGAACATCGAGGGAACGGCTGTTCGCTCGGACTCAAACGAGGTGTTCCGGGCGGGGCGCCCGAACAACTCCAGAAATGGTAGCTCAATGCTTCCGTCCGCAAGGCTGATGGCACGCTGGTCACCCGGGAGAAAAGTGAAGGGTTCCGGAATGCTGCTCGTATATTTTTCCCCGGTTCCCGTGATCTGGTTGATGGCATCTAGCAACGGCTCGGCATCAAGCCGACGAAGCCGATAATGCGAAAACCCGGTTTCATCCGAGGCATTCCCGGTGTTCGGAACAGAGGAGCGCTGATAGGTACTGGAATTCAGGATGAGACGATAGACAGACTTGAGATCATATTTGTGGCTGATCAGTTCCCTTTCCAAAAGCGTGAGCAGATCCGAACTCCACGCCGGATTGGACGGACGCATATCATCCGGCTCATGAATCACCCCGCGCCCCAACAGCCAGAACCAGATCCGGTTGACGATGCACTTCGCAAACCACGGATTATCCGGCGCCGTTAGCCACTTGGCGAAAGCCACCCGCGGATCCTGGTCGGCGGGAAGGTAATAGACCCGGCCATTCGGAGTCCGGGGAACCACACCCTTTCCCGTCACAGAATTGGTGAGGCGTCCCGCCGGATTGAAAAAGACGATCTCCTCTTTCCACTCCTCCGTCCCCTTGTAGCCGATCTTGGCAAAAAAGGCCGAAAATTCCTGGATCTGATCTTCCGTTAACGCCGCATTCCCGAGGCGGATTCCCATGAAGACCAGCGCGACGGTTTCGGCAATCTGACGAGGGGAACGATCCTGGAAAGGCCGGTAGAAATTCGAGGGCGGGGCTCGGAAATTACTGCCTGAGGCGGTGAGCAACTCCCTCGCAAACTGGTCGTAGGGCTTGTTCTGCCGGAGGCTCTCCCGGATCCAGCGGTCATAGGCCTGGACGGCATTGGGCCACAAGTTGCTGGGGAACTCGGCCTTGATCCGCAACAAATCCCCCCACTTGAGCCCCCAGTACTCCGCAAACTCGGGACGTTGAAGCAGAGCGTCAATGAGAGCCGCACGCTTTCCGGGAGCCGGATCGGACAGGAACGCCCGCACCTCGGCGGAGGTGGGAAGGGTTCCGATGACATCCAGGAAGACACGCCGGATAAAGACAGCGTCCGGACACCGTTCGGACGGCGGAATCCCCTTCGCCTCCAGAATGGCCATCACGGGTTCATCAATCGGGTTGGCTGAACTGTTCAGGCTCGCGCCCACAACAAGCCCCACAATCATCAGCCAGTGATTTACCCCTCGCACCATCCGGAATCCCTTTCCTGTCACGTCATGACTATACAACATAACGATTCGGACGGTAGTTTTATTGTGACAGATGGATCATTAATCCGCTGATTATCACCTCCAGAAACCCATTCCAGCCTGATCAGTTGACTGTCTTGACTTCCGTCGAAATATATGATCTAAACCGGTTTAGATGTCGAAATTACGGATAAAGCAGGGTGTGAGAATCCGGGATGTGGCGGCAGCGGCAGGAGTCTCCAAGACGACCGTGTCGCTGATCGTCAATGGCCGGGCGGATCAAGTGGGAATCAGCCTGGCCACCCGTCAGCGGGTTACGGCTCTGGTTCGCCAGATGGGTTACGTTCCCAGTTCGGCCGCCCGCGAGATGGCCACCGGCCATGTGGCGGTGGCCGCCGTAATCAAGGATCAACGGGCCATGTTGGAAAAGCACTTTAAAAAAGCAGCCCAGGAAGTTCCTCAAATATTTTGCCCCTACAAAGAGGTGCTTGACCTCTATCGGGCAGGCACGGATGTTCCAGATGACGTGACTATCGTGTGGGCAGACGATAATCATGGATATATTCGCCAACTCTCGACTCCGGAAGAGCAAAAGCGTTCCGGACGTAGCGGAGTCTATTACCATCTTTCGTACTGGGGGGCTCCGGCGGACTACCTTTGGCTCAGCTCCATATCTCCTTCGCTGATTTCCTACGAAATGAGTAAGGCTTACGCCTATGGCGCCGACCGATTGTGGGTGTTCAACGTAGGGGATATCAAACCGGCGGAGCTGGAGATTGAATTCGCTATGGATCTGGCTTGGGATGTCAATGCCTGGCCACCGGAAAAGGCTACGGATTATATTCAAGAATGGGCCGCACGGACATTTACGAAAGAAGTAGCCAAGGAAATTGCCGACATCAAAAAGGTGTATTACCGGCTGGCCGCGTCAGGCAAGCCGGAACATATGAACAAGGTGGAGTTCTCGACCGAAGAAACCGCTGAACGTCTCGCCGCATATCAGGAAATCGCACAAAAGACCAAAGAACTGAAAGAACACATTCCCGCACACCTGCAAGACTCTTATTTCCAGCTGGTCTTCTATCCCGTCGTCTGCGTAGCAAGGATGAATGAAAAACACCTTTACACCAGAACGGGGCACCCGACGAAAGCCCTGGAGGCCTATAACGAGATCAAAGACCTCACCAAAATCTATAATGAAGAAATTGCCGAAGGCAAATGGAATGGCATGATGGACATGAAGCCTCGCAACCAAGCGGTGTTCATGAAGCCAGAAGTTGAAAAGGGGGTGAGCACAAAATCTACCGAGACTCCCCTTCTCATCATTCCGGTAACGGACTTGCAGTTTGACCCCGGGCAACTGCACATCATTCCGGGTCTGGGCTTTGATGGAAGCTGTTTATCACGCATCCAGTTCAACTCGTCGAGCTACCAGCCGACCGAAACGGACAAGGCCCCGTCTGCCTCTATCCGCTTAAAGCTTCCCAAGGGACAGCGTCGTATCAAACTGTTCTGCGTGCCCACCCATGCCATCAAGAAGGCCGTGCCCTGCGCACGGCGATCAGCTTGAACGACGGTCCCGCCAAAGTGGTTGACGTGAATACTCAAGCCGAATCAAAAACATGGCATGAGAATGTTCTTCGGGGGTATTCGACAGCGGAAGCTGTGTTCCAACTGGAGGAGGACGGCGAGGCAGCCCTAAAGCTGGCCCTGCTTGATCCCGGCTTAGTGATTAGCAGAATCATCATTTATTGATATGGGATGCGAACAACCGAGTGAACCTTACAAATGATAGCCGCGCTGCGACCATCATTTGAAGGTTACTCGAAGCGTTCGATGCAATCAAAATTGACAAATCAAGGGTGTTGCACTACATTGTATTACAGGAGAATAAAGATATGACAACACTCACCATTCGACTACCGGAGTTACTGAGAAGCGATCTCGATGAAATCAGTCGGGAGGAGCATAAGGCTGTC